>NZ_NIBE01000009.1:0-85460 GCF_002205115.1 Pseudomonas sp. DrBHI1 | reverse complement strand
ACGAGAACGTGCAGGCGATGGTCGAAGACACCTCGCTGGGCATGGCCCACGACCTGTCCCCATGGGGCATGTACAAGAACGCCGACGTGGTGGTGAAGGCCGTGATGATCGGCCTGGCCATCGCCTCGATCATCACCTGGACCATCTGGATCGCCAAGGGCTTCGAGCTGATGGGCGCCAAGCGCCGCCTGCGTGGCGAGATCGCCGCCCTGAAGCGCTCGGTGAGCCTGAAAGAGGCCAGCGAGGTGTCGAACAAGGAAGGCACCCTGGCCCACATCCTGGTGCATGACGCCCTCGAAGAAATGCGCCTGTCGGCCAATGCCCGCGAGAAGGAAGGCATCAAGGAACGCGTCAGCTTCCGCCTGGAGCGCCTGGTAGCCGCCAGTGGCCGGACCATGAGCAGCGGCACCGGCGTACTGGCTACCATCGGTTCCACCGCACCGTTCGTCGGTCTGTTCGGCACCGTTTGGGGCATCATGAACAGCTTCATCGGCATCGCCAAGACCCAGACCACCAACCTCGCCGTGGTCGCCCCAGGTATCGCCGAAGCCCTGCTGGCCACCGCCCTGGGCCTGGTCGCCGCGATTCCGGCCGTGGTCATCTACAACGTCTTCGCCCGCTCCATCGCCGGCTACAAGGCACAGGTGTCCGACGCCTCCGCCCAGGTCCTGCTGCTGGTCAGCCGCGACCTGGACCACCAGGGCAGCGAGCGCGCCGCCCCGCACATGGTGAAAGTGGGGTAAGCCATGGGCCTGCATCTCAACGAAGGTGGCGACGACCTCGCCGAGAACCACGAAATCAACGTCACGCCGTTCATCGACGTAATGCTGGTGCTGCTGATCATCTTCATGGTCGCGGCCCCCCTGGCCACGGTCGACATCAAGGTTGACCTGCCCGCCTCGACCGCGAAGCCCGCGCCGAGGCCCGAGAAGCCGGTGTTCGTCAGCGTCAAGGCCGACAAGAAGCTCTACCTCGGCGACGACGAGGTGGCCCAGCGCGACCAGCTTGGCGCCATGCTCGACGCCAAGACCAAGGGCGACAAGGAAACCACCATCTTCTTCCAGGCTGACAAGGGCGTCGATTACGGCGACCTGATGGAAGTGATGAACACCATGCGTGCCGCCGGCTACCTCAAGGTCGGCCTGGTCGGACTCGAGACGGCAGCCAAGAAATGACGAAAACGCGCTCAAACATGGCGCGCTACGGTGGCAGCCTGGCGATCGTGCTGGGCGTGCACGCGGTCGCCGTGCTGCTGACGCTCAACTGGTCGGTGCCCCAGGCCCTCGAGTTGCCGCCGGCAGCGATGATGGTCGAGCTGGCACCGCTGCCCGAGCCCGCGCCGCCGCCGCCACCCAAGGCCGCCCCGAAGCCGCCGACGCCGGTCGAGGAACCGCCGCTGCCGAAGCTGGCAGAGGCGCCGAAGCCGAAGATCGCCATCCCCAAGCCGCCCAAGCCCAAGGCCAAGCCACAGCCGCCCAAGCCCGAGAAGAAGCTTGAGCCGCCGAAGGACGAGCCGCCAGCCAAGGACGACGTCGCGGACACGCCGCCGAGCAACACGCCACCGCAGAAGTCGGCGGCGCCGCAGCCGAGCATCGCGTCCAACAGCAATGCCCTGCCGAGCTGGCAGAGCGATCTGCTGCGCCACCTGGCCAAGTACAAGAAGTACCCCGAGGACGCTCGCCGTCGCGGACTGCAGGGCATAAACCGCCTGCGCTTCGTCGTCGACGCCGAAGGCAAGGTGGTCTCGTACGCGCTGGCCGGCGGTTCCGGCAGTGCGGCGCTTGACCGGGCCACGCTGGAGATGATCCGCCGTGCCGGCGCGGTGCCAAAGCCTCCGGCGGAGTTGCTGAACAATGGCACGATCGAAGTCGTTGCGCCGTTCGTCTATTCGCTGGACCGACGCTGACGTTTTTGTTTCTGTCACAAAACGGCAAGTCTGATAACGTGCGTCTATCGATTGCAGCCGCTATGCTGGGGCCGCAACTTCATGGACGCACGTTATGACCCTCACCGAACTTCGCTACATCGTCACCCTCGCGCAAGAGCAGCACTTCGGCCACGCGGCCGAGCGTTGCCACGTCAGCCAACCGACCCTGTCGGTGGGCGTGAAGAAGCTCGAGGACGAACTCGGCGTGCTGATCTTCGAGCGCAGCAAGAGCGCGGTGCGCCTCACGCCGGTCGGCGAGAGCATCGTCGCCCAGGCGCAGAAGGTGCTGGAGCAGGCCCAGGGCATCCGCGAGCTGGCCCAGGCCGGCAAGAACCAGCTGACCGCGCCGCTCAAGGTCGGCGCCATCTACACCGTCGGCCCCTATCTGTTCCCGCACCTGATCCCGCAGTTGCACCGCGTGGCGCCGCAGATGCCGTTGTACATCGAAGAGAACTTCACCCACGTGCTGCGTGAAAAGCTGCGCAACGGCGAACTGGACGCGGTGATCATCGCCCTGCCGTTCAACGAGGCCGACGTGCTGACCTTGCCGCTGTACGACGAGCCGTTCTGCGCCTTGATGCCGGCCGACCACCCGTGGACCGCCAAGGACACCATCGACACCGCCATGCTCAACGACAAGAGCCTGCTGCTGCTCGGCGAGGGCCACTGCTTCCGCGACCAGGTGCTCGAGGCCTGCCCGACGCTGAACAAGGGCGGCGAGGGCTCCAAGCACACCACGGTCGAGTCCAGCTCGCTGGAAACCATCCGCCACATGGTCGCATCGGGCCTGGGCGTGTCGATCCTGCCGCTGTCGGCGGTGCACAGCCATCATTACGCGCCGGGCGTCATCGAAGTCCGCCCGCTGACCGCGCCCGCACCGTTCCGCACCGTTGCCATCGCCTGGCGCGCCAGCTTCCCGCGGCCGAAGGCCATCGAGATCCTCGCCGACTCGATCCGCCTCTGCTCGGTGGCCAAGCCGCCGGTGGAACAACCGGCCTGAACCCATGACCGAGCTGTCGAACGTCCCGGTCACCACGCTCAAGGGCGTAGGCGATGCCATGGCGGAAAAACTCGCCAAGGTCGGCCTGGAGAACCTGCAGGACCTGCTGTTCCACCTGCCGCTGCGCTACCAGGACCGCACCCGCGTGGTGCCCATCGGCCAACTGCGTCCGGGCCAGGACGCGGTGATCGAGGGCGTGGTCAGCGGGGCCGACGTGACCATGGGCAAGCGCCGCAGCCTGGTGGTGCGCCTAGGCGACGGCAGCGGCACGCTGAGCCTGCGCTTCTACCATTTCAGCAATGCGCAGAAGGAGGGCCTCAAGCGTGGCACCCACCTGCGCTGCTATGGTGAAGCCCGCCCCGGCGCCTCGGGGCTGGAGATCTACCACCCGGAATACCGGGCGCTGAACGGCGACGAAGCACCGCCGCCGGTCGAACAGACGCTGACACCGATCTACCCGACCACCGAAGGCCTGACCCAACAGCGCCTGCGCCTGCTCTGCCAGCAGAGCCTTGGCCTGCTCGGCCCACGCAGCCTGCCCGACTGGCTGCCCGACGAGCTGGCCCGCGACTATCAGCTGGCGCCGCTGAGCGACGCGATCCGCTACCTGCACAACCCGCCGGCCGACGCCGATCTCGACGAACTCGCCGAAGGCCATCACTGGGCCCAGCACCGCCTGGCCTTCGAAGAACTGCTGACCCACCAGCTGTCGCAACAGCGCCTGCGCGAAAGCCAGCGAGCCCTGCGCGCGCCGGTACTGCCCAAGGCTACGCGCCTGCCGGCACAGTACCTGGCCAATCTCGGCTTCAGCCCGACCGGCGCCCAGCAGCGGGTCGGCAACGAAATTGCCTACGATCTCAGCCAGCACGAGCCAATGATGCGCCTGGTGCAAGGCGACGTGGGCGCCGGCAAGACCGTGGTCGCCGCGCTGGCCGCCCTGCAGGCTCTGGAAGCGGGTTACCAGGTCGCCCTGATGGCGCCCACCGAGATCCTCGCCGAACAGCACTACCTCACCTTCAAGCGCTGGCTCGAACCGCTGGGCATCGAGGTGGCATGGCTGGCCGGCAAGCTCAAGGGCAAGGCCCGCGCCAGCGCCCTGGAGCAGATCGCCAATGGTGCGCCCATGGTGGTCGGCACCCACGCACTGTTCCAGGAGGAGGTGCAGTTCAAGCACCTGGCCCTGGCGATCATCGACGAGCAGCACCGGTTCGGCGTGCAGCAGCGCCTGGCCCTGCGCAAAAAGGGCGTCATGGGCCAGCTGTGCCCGCACCAGCTGATCATGACCGCCACGCCAATCCCGCGCACCCTGGCGATGAGCGCCTATGCCGACCTGGACACCTCGATCCTCGACGAGCTGCCGCCCGGGCGCACCCCGGTGAACACCGTGCTGGTCGCCGACAGCCGTCGCTTCGAGGTGGTCGAGCGGGTCCGCGCCGCCTGCGCCGAAGGCCGCCAGGCCTATTGGGTATGCACCCTGATCGAAGAGTCCGAGGAACTCACCTGCCAGGCCGCCGAAAGCACCTTCGAGGAACTGGGCAGCGCCCTGGGCGAGCTGCGCGTGGGCCTGATCCACGGACGCATGAAGCCCGCAGAAAAGGCCGCGGTGATGGCCGAGTTCAAGGCCGGCGACCTGCAACTGCTGGTGGCCACCACGGTGATCGAGGTCGGCGTCGACGTGCCCAATGCCAGCCTTATGATCATCGAGAACCCCGAGCGCCTGGGCCTGGCCCAGTTGCACCAGTTGCGCGGCCGGGTCGGTCGGGGCAGCGCGGTGAGCCACTGCGTGCTGCTCTACCACCCGCCGCTGTCGCAGATCGGCCGTGAGCGCCTGGGCATCATGCGGGAAACCAACGACGGATTCGTCATAGCAGAGAAGGACCTGGAGTTGCGCGGCCCGGGCGAGATGCTCGGGACCCGCCAGACCGGCCTGCTACAGTTCAAGGTCGCCGACCTGATGCGCGACGCCGACCTGCTGCCAGCCGTGCGCGACGCCGCCCAGGCCCTGCTGGCACGCTGGCCCGACCACGTCAGCCCGTTGCTCGACCGCTGGCTGCGCCACGGTCAACAATATGGCCAGGTGTGACGTCCGTCCCATAATGGATCCAGCTTGGCGGCCAGGCTGGTTATACTTCGCGTTTAAAGAATGATTGGATACAGGCCATGACTGAAGTTGCCCTGGATACCGCAACCCTACACGCACCGTCTGTCATCCGGCTGTTGCTCGACAAGCTCGGCGTCAGCTTCCGCGAGGTGCCCGAGCACCCGGGGCTGCCGGCCGCCTCGCGGGTGCAGGCCGTGCTGCTCGATGACGAGATCGGTGCCTTGATGGTGCTGTTCCCGCAAAGCCAGTTGCTGGACCTCAAGCGCCTCGAGGAACTGACCGGGCGCAAGCTCAAGGCCGTGCCGCTGGAGCGCCTGAAGCAGATGCTCGACAAGCATCACCTCAAGGCGCTGCCGGCGATTCCCGCCCTGACCAGCTCGCCATGCCAGTACGAGAAGAGCCTGCTCGACAACGAGACGCTGCTGATCCAGTCCGGCGAAACCGGCCTGCTCCTGGAAATCGGCAGAACCGCCTTCAAGAAGATGCTGTTCAAGGCCAGCGCCAGCACGTTCGGCCAGCAGATCAGCGAGATTCGCCTCAGTTTCGACCAGTTGGACGGCCCTCCCAAGGAAGTCATCCGCGCCGTCCAGGCCTTCACCGCCCGTCGCATCCAGCAACGCCTGGAACAGACCATCGAGATTCCGCCGCTGGCCGACACCGCGCAAAAGATCATCAAGCTGCGCGTCGACCCCAATGCCAGCATCGACGACATCACCGGCGTGGTGGAAACCGATCCGGCCCTGGCCGCGCAGGTGGTCAGCTGGGCTGCCTCCCCGTACTACGCCTCACCCGGCAAGATTCGCTCGGTGGAAGACGCCATCGTCCGCGTGCTGGGCTTCGACCTGGTGATCAACCTGGCCCTGGGCCTGGCGTTGGGCAAGACCCTGAGCCTACCCAAGGACCACCCGCAGCAGGCCACGCCATACTGGCAGCAGTCGATCTACACCGCCGCGGTGATCGAGGGCCTGACGCGCGCCATGCCACGTGCCGAGCGCCCGGAAGCGGGCCTGACCTACCTGGCCGGCCTGCTGCACAACTTTGGCTACCTGCTGCTGGCCCACGTCTTCCCACCGCATTTCTCGCTGATCTGCCGTCACCTGGAGGTCAACCCGCACTTGTGCCACAGCTATGTGGAACAGCACCTGCTGGGGATCAGCCGTGAACAGATCGGGGCCTGGCTGATGAAGCTGTGGGACATGCCCGATGAGCTGTCCACAGCCCTGCGTTTCCAGCACGATCCGGCGTACGACGGCGATTATGCGGCATTCCCCAATCTGGTGTGCCTGGCGACGCGCCTGCTGCGCGCCCGGGGGATCGGTTCAGGGCCCAAGGACGAGATCCCGGATGCCCTGCTCGAGCGCCTGGGGCTGAGTCGGGAGAAGGCTGAAGAGGTGGTGAACAAAGTGCTGGAGGCCGAGGCCCTGCTGCGCGAGCTGGCGTCGCAGTTCCACGCGCCGCACTGAGAGGTGGGGCGCCCTGCGCCCCTTTCGCCGGCAGGCCGGTTCCCACAGGGATGGTGCAAGCCTGCGCATCATGGGAACTGGCTGCCAATGCAGGTCCGGCGATTTCAGGCCTTCTTCTTCGGCTTCAGGTACTTCATCAAGCCCTGGAACCAGATCACCAGCGCCGGATTGCCCTTGATCTGGATGTTCTTCTCCTGGATCCCCTGCATGAACGCCAGCTGCTTGTTACCGGCTTGCAGCGTGGCAAAGCCATAAGCGGCGTCCTTGAACGCGATGGCGAAGGCCGGCTGCGGGTGCAGGCCGCCCTTGCTGCTGATGCGCAGGTCCTTGACGATGAAGTGCCGGGCAACCTTGCCGTCGAGCGTCTGCATCTGGAAGACCAGGTCCTTGTCCTGCAGCTGCTGCTGGAACGCCGGGTTGTTGCGGCTGGCCTTGGCCATCAGCAAGCCCATGGCCCAGAGAAGAAAGCGAAACTTCATCAACACGCCTCGAATGAAAAGTGACTGAGTCGCGCAGTTTATCCGTTTCTCGCCCTGTTTATGCAAGTTCGCCGCATTTGCTTACCAGAAACGCAACGGGCGCCTCCAGGCGCCCGTCGGGTGAAGCTGTCCGGTCACTTTTTCTTGGCAGGCTTGGCAGGTACGTTGACGCTGTCACGCAGGCCCTTGCCAGGTTTGAAGGCGACAGTGTTGCTGGCCTTGATCTTGACCGGCTCGCCGGTCTGCGGGTTCTTGCCGGTGCGGGCGCCACGGTGGCGTTTTTCGAAGGTGCCGAAACCGACCAGGGTGACGGTGTCCTTATCGAGCGCGCCGGTGATGCTGTCGAGAATCGCGTTCAGGACCTGGTTGGCCTTTTCCTTGGTCAGATCGGCCTTTTCGGCGATGACGGCGGCGAGTTCTGGTTTACGCATAGTGAAGCCTCTTTGACGGGATTTCTTGTTGTTATGCCGTGCTGCCGGAGGGAGCAGCGTTCAAGGCACCGCAGGCTCTAGGCTGCGGCAGACGCCAGTGAGGATGGCACGCCCACCGGGGCCGCGCCAGTATCTGGGCGGCCATTGTCGCGGCAAGAACAGGATAATTCCGACAGAACGCCCGCCATTTACGCCATCAAGGGCGGCAACTGGCGATTCAGCGCCAGTTTCTCCATGACCGCGCCGCCGGTCAGGGCATAACCCAGCAGCTGGCCATCGGCGCCGTGGCAGAGCACTTTCAGGTCGGCGCCGCTGCCCTCGACCACCCAGCTGCCCTCGTGGCCGGGCGGCACCGGGGATACCACCAGCGGACAGGCCGGGGTCTTCACGGTAACCGGCATCGGGCCGTAGGCCACCGCGGTCGGGTTGCCGGCCAGGGTCTGGGCCAGGGCACGGGCGCAGGTCATCAGCGGCATGACGTACAGCAGGTTGATCCCGTCGACCTCGGCGCAGTCGCCCAAGGCGAAGATATTGGCGTGGGAGGTGCGCAGCTGGCGGTCCACCACCACCCCACGGTTGACCTGCAACCCCGCCGCTGCCGCCAGGTCGGTGCGCGGGCGCAGGCCGATGGCCGATACCACCAAGTCACAGGGAATCACGCTGCCATCGGACAGGTGCGCATCGAGCGCCTCGCCTGCGCGTTGCAGACGGGTCAGCACCGGACCGAGATGGAAGCGCACGCCCAGCCCTTCCAGCCCCGCCTGCACGGCTGCGGCGGCAGCCGGATGCAGCAGGGTCGGCATCACCTGCTCACAGGGGGCGACGACCTGGCACTGCAGGCCGCCGAGGCTGAGGTCGTTGGCGAATTCGCAACCAATCAGACCGGCCCCGAGGATCAGCACCCGCTGCTTGCCCGCGGCGGCGGCGCGAAAGCGTGCGTAGTCTTCCAAGTCGTTGATCGGGAAGATCAGCTCGCCCGCATCGCCTTCGACCGGTACCTGCACGGTCTGCGCGCCCCAGGCCAGCACCAGATCGCGGTATTCCACCGCCTCCTCGCCGATCCACAGGCGCTTGTGGCCTGGGTCGATGCCGCTGATGCGGGTGTGGGTGCGAATCTCGGCCTTGAGCTGCTCGGCCATGGCACCCGGTTCGGCCATGCACAGGCCGTCGGCGTCCTTCTGCTTGGCGAAGCCGGTGGACAGCATGGGCTTGGAGTAGGAGCGACCGTCGTCGGCGGTGATCAACAACAGCGGCGTGTCGCCGTCGAGCTTGCGAAACTCTCGCGCCAGGTTGTAGCCGGCAAGGCCGGTACCGATGATCACCACGGGGGACGTCATGTCGTGCGTTCCTTTTTCAAGCCAGGGTTGCGATCAGCCGATGGCGATCATTTCGAAATCACTCTTGCCGACGCCGCAGTCGGGGCACAGCCAGTCTTCCGGTACGTCCTCCCAGCGGGTGCCAGGGGCGATGCCGTCGTCCGGCCAGCCTTGGGCCTCGTCGTAGATCAGGCCACAGACAATACATTGCCACTTCTTCATTTACTGCTGTTCCTCGGTCAGGCTACAGGGTGCGTTGCAATTGATGGCATCGGCGCGGGGCAAGCCCGCAAGGAGACCACCGTGCAATCTCTGGTCGGCTTTTGTACTGGCCCTGCTGGCAGTATGCAAGCCACGATGGCAAACATGCTAAGCTCGCCGCCTCTCTGGCCTGTATCAAGCATACCGACGTGCCGTACGAAACCCCGCAAGCAGCCGCGGTCGCGTGGCTGGCGTATCCGCAGCTGGCGCCCCCCCTCGACCAGCCGACCCTGGGCTGGCTGTTCGACGAAGGCTCCCTGACCCGTCGCCTCACCCGTCTCTCACACGACCACTTCAGCGTCACCCCCCTGTTCGAGGGCTGGCAGCCCCTGCGCGACGACGAATGCGCCGCCTTGGGCCTTGCCCTCGGCGCGCAGGGCTGGGTCCGCGAGGTCTACCTGCGCGGCCATGGCCAGCCGTGGGTGTTTGCCCGCAGCGTGGCCAGCCGCACGGCGCTGGAACGCGGCGGGCTGGACCTGGAGACCCTGGGCAGCCGCTCGCTGGGCGAACTGCTGTTCTGCGACCAGGCGTTCGTCCGCCATCCGATCGAAGTGTGCAGTTATCCACAGTGCTGGCTGCCCGTGGAGGTCGCCAGCGCCGGGTTGTGGGGACGCCGCTCGCGCTTCGAGCGGGACGGCCTCGACCTGCTGGTGGCCGAGGTGTTCCTGCCCGCCCTGTGGCATGCGGCCAAGGAGGAGAACCGCTGATGTACCTGCAACTGCTCAAATCGCTCAACCGTGTGCACCCACGAGCCTGGGACTTTATACAGCTGAGCCGCATGGACCGCCCGATCGGCATCTACCTGCTGCTGTGGCCGACGCTGTCGGCGGTGTGGATCGCCGGCAACGGCTCGCCGACCCTGGCCAACGTGCTGATCTTCGGCCTCGGCGTGGTACTGATGCGCGCCGCAGGCTGCTGCATCAACGATTTTGCCGACCGCAAGGTGGACGGCCACGTCAAGCGCACCGCCGACCGCCCGCTGGCCAGCGGCCGGGTGAAACCCCGCGAAGCGCTGGTGCTGTTCGCCCTGCTGGTGGGGCTGAGCTTCCTGCTGGTGCTGTGCACCAACGCCACCACGGTGTGGCTGTCGTTCGGCGCTGTCGCCCTGGCGTTCTGCTACCCGTTCATGAAGCGCTATACCTACTACCCGCAGGTGGTGCTGGGCGCGGCGTACTCTTGGGGCATCCCGATGGCCTTCACCGCTGCGGGCGGCGAGCTGCCGGCCAGTGCCTGGCTGCTGTACATCGCCAACCTGCTGTGGACAGTGGGCTACGACACCTACTACGCCATGGTCGACCGCGACGACGACCTGAAGATCGGCGTGAAATCCACCGCCATCCTGTTCGGCGAGGCCGACCGGGTAATCATCCTGACCTTGCAGTTGCTGTCGCTTGGCTGCCTGCTGCTGGCGGGCAACCGCTTCGAGCTGGGCGGCTGGTTCCACTTGGGGCTGCTGGCGGCGGCGGTGTGCTTTGCCTGGGAGTTCTGGTCGACGCGCAAGCTGGATCGGGAGTCGTGCTTCAAGGCGTTTCTGCACAACCATTGGGCGGGGATGCTGATCTTTGGCGGGGTGGTGCTGGATTACGCGTTACGCTGAAAGCCTTTGGGGCTGCTTTGCAGCCCTTCGCGACACAAGACCGCTCCTACAGGGGGCCCACTTACCTGTAGGAGCGGCCCTGTGCCGCGAAAGGGTCGCAAAGCGACCCTGGCAATCTCATGGCTTGGCGATATGCCAGACGCCCTTCATGCCATCGCCGGTGGTCTCCCCGGCCTTCTTGTCCTTGACGAAGGTGTACAGCGGCTTGCCGTCATAGGCCCACTGCATCGAGCCATCATCTCGGGTGACGTGGGTCCACTTGTCCTTCGGCGCCTCATCGTCCTTCTTCACCATCAACGGCGGCCAGTTCTTGGCGCACTCGCCGTTGCACATGGACTTGCCGCCAACATCCTTGTCGAAGGTGTACAGCGTCATGCCGTCATGATCGACCCACATGCCGTCCTTTTCCATGGCGTGATGAGCCGACGCCACCCCCGGCACTGCCAGCGCAGCGCAAAGGGCCATCCAGCTCAGCGTATGTCGTGTCATTGGAATCACCATTGTTTCGGGGTTGGATTGAATGTCCACACCGCCTTCGCGGCCCCCTGAAGCCTAGTCCAGTCACGTAATGTCGCCAGAACGGCCAACACCCTGTCACACAGCTGCAATAATTCCGTTATCTAATGCGGGCCAAGACACCGTTCCTGGGAGAGGTAATTGAGCATGGTTGGCAGAAACATTCTGATCGTCGACGACGAAGCGCCTATCCGAGAGATGATCGCCGTTGCATTGGAAATGGCCGGCTATGACTGCCTCGAGGCCGAAAACTCGCAACAGGCCCACGCCATCATCGTCGACCGCAAGCCGGACCTGATCCTGCTCGACTGGATGCTGCCGGGCACCTCGGGCATCGAGCTGGCCCGCCGCCTCAAGCGCGACGAGCTGACCGGCGACATCCCGATCATCATGCTCACCGCCAAGGGTGAGGAGGACAACAAGATCCAGGGCCTGGAGGTCGGCGCCGATGACTACATCACCAAGCCGTTCTCGCCCCGCGAGCTGGTGGCGCGCCTGAAGGCCGTGCTGCGCCGCACCGGCCCGAGCGACAGCGAGGCGCCAATCGAAGTCGGTGGCCTGCTGCTCGACCCGATCAGCCACCGCGTGACTATCGACGGCAAGCCGGCCGAGATGGGTCCCACCGAATACCGCCTGCTGCAGTTCTTCATGACCCACCAGGAGCGCGCCTACACCCGTGGCCAGCTGCTCGACCAGGTCTGGGGCGGTAACGTCTACGTCGAGGAACGCACCGTCGACGTGCACATCCGTCGCCTGCGCAAGGCGCTGGGTGAAGCCTATGAAAATCTGGTACAAACCGTCCGCGGCACCGGCTATCGCTTCTCGACCAAGAGCTGATCGAAGCCCCGGCGCCCGCTGTACAAGGACTGTCAATTGAACCAGAACTGGCACGCGACCCTGATTCGCCACATGCTCCTGCTGATCACCGTCTGCCTGATCGGCGGGCTGGTCAGCGGCTACTATGGCTGGAGCCTGGCCATCGGCCTGGCCCTGTATTTGGGCTGGACGTTGAAGCAACTGCTGCGTCTGCACGACTGGCTGCGCAACCACCAGCCCGACGAGGCGCCACCCGACGGCTACGGCCTGTGGGGCGAGGTGTTCGACAGCATCTACCATCTGCAGCGCCGCGACCAGCGCGTGCGCGGCCGCCTGCAGGCGGTGATCGACCGGGTCCAGGAGTCCACCGCCGCCCTGCGCGACGCGGTGATCATGCTCGACAGCGAAGGCAACCTGGAGTGGTGGAACCGCGCCGCCGAGACCCTGCTGGGCTTCAAGACGCCGCAGGACGGCGGCCAGCCGGTGACCAACCTGGTGCGCCATCCGCGCTTCAAGGAGTATTTCGAGTCGGACAACTACGCCGAGCCGCTGGAGATTCCGTCGCCAATCAACGACCGGCTGCGCGTACAACTGCACCTGACCCGCTACGGCAACAACGAACACCTGATGCTGGTGCGCGACGTGACCCGTATTCACCAGCTGGAACAGATGCGCAAGGACTTCGTCGCCAACGTTTCCCACGAGCTGCGCACGCCGCTGACGGTGATCACCGGTTACCTGGAGACGCTGCTGGACAACGTCGAGGACGTGAACCCGCGCTGGAACCGCGCCCTGCAGCAGATGAGCGCGCAAGGCTCGCGCATGCAGACCCTGCTCAACGACCTGCTGCTGCTGGCCAAGCTCGAGGCCACCGACTACCCCTCCGACAACCAGCCCGTGTTGGTCGACACCCTGCTCGGCGCCATCAAGAACGATGCCCAGGCCCTGTCCGGCCCGCGCAATCAGCGCATCAGCCTGGAGGCGACGCCTGGCATTCGTCTAAAGGGCAGTGAGTCTGAGCTGCGCAGCGCGTTCTCCAACCTGGTGTTCAACGCGGTCAAGTACACCCAGGACGAAGGCAATATCCGCATCCGCTGGTGGGCCGACGAACAGGGCGCGCACCTGAGCGTGCAGGACTCGGGGGTGGGGATCGAGGCCAAGCATCTGCCACGCCTGACCGAGCGCTTCTACCGGGTCGACTCCAGCCGAGCGTCGAACACCGGCGGCACCGGGTTGGGGCTGGCGATCGTCAAGCATGTGCTGATGCGCCATCGCGGGCGGCTGGAAATCAGCAGCGTGCCGGGGCATGGCAGCACCTTTACCTGCCACTTTGCGCCGGCGCAATTGGTCGCAAACAAAGCCTGACAGTAACGGGGCTGCTTTGCAGCCCTTTGCTTTTACGGCTCCAGCCGCTACATTGGATCCCCCGTGCCAGCCATCGCTGGCACTTTTTTTCTCTCCATTGCAAAGACGGACCCCGTAAAAACTCCATCATGGACCCTTCCCCTGGTATCAGCCTCACCTCGTTGTTCGCCGATTTCGGCATGATTCTCTTCGCCTTGTTCCTGGTGCTGCTCAACGGCTTCTTCGTTGCCGCCGAGTTCGCCATGGTCAAGCTGCGCTCCACCCGAGTCGAAGCCATCGCCGAGCTGCACGGCTGGCGTGGCAGCATCCTGCGCAAGGTGCACAACCAGCTCGACGCCTACCTGTCGGCCTGCCAGCTGGGCATCACCCTCGCCTCCCTGGGCCTGGGCTGGGTCGGCGAGCCGGCCTTCGCCCACCTGCTCGAGCCGCTGCTGGCTGCCGTGGGCGTGGACAGCCCGGAGCTGATCAAGGCGATCTCGTTCTTCGTCGCCTTCTTCGTGATCTCCTACCTGCACATCGTCGTCGGCGAGCTGGCGCCCAAGTCCTGGGCGATCCGCAAGCCCGAGCTGCTGTCGCTGTGGACGGCCGTGCCGCTGTACCTGTTCTACTGGGCGATGTACCCGGCCATCTACCTGCTCAACGCCAGCGCCAATACCATCCTGCGCATCGCAGGCCAAGGCGAGCCCGGGCCGCACCACGAGCACCACTACAGCCGCGAGGAGCTCAAGCTGATCCTGCACTCCAGCCGCGGCCAGGATCCGAGCGACCAGGGCATGCGCGTGCTGGCCTCGGCCGTGGAGATGGGCGAGCTGGAAGTGGTCGACTGGGCCAACTCCCGCGAGGACATGGTCAGCATCGACGCCCATGCGCCGCTGAAGGAAATCCTCGCCCTGCTGCGCCGCCACAAGTTCAGCCGCTACCCGTTGTATGACGCCGAGCGCGAGGAATTCACCGGTCTGCTGCACATCAAGGACCTGCTGCTGGAGCTGGCCGAGCTGGACCACCTGCCCGAGACCATCGACCTTGAAGACCTCGCCCGCCCGCTGGAGCGCGTGTCGCGGCACATGCCGCTGTCCCAGTTGCTGGAGCAGTTCCGCAAGGGCGGCGCGCACTTCGTGCTGGTGGAGGAAGCCGATGGCAAGGTGATCGGCTACCTGACCATGGAAGACGTGCTGGAAGTACTGGTCGGCGATATCCAGGACGAACACCGCAAGACCGAGCGCGGCATCCTCGCCTACCAACCCGGCAAGCTGCTGGTGCGCGGTGATACGCCGCTGTTCAAGGTCGAGCGCCTGCTGGGTGTCGACCTGGACCATATCGAAGCGGAAACCCTGGCCGGCCTGGTCTACGAGACCCTCAAGCGCGTGCCCGAGGAAGAGGAAGTACTCGAGGTCGAAGGCCTGCGCATCATCATCAAGAAGATGAAAGGTCCGAAGATCGTGCTGGCCAAGGTGCTCAAGCTCGATTGATCCTTTGGGGCCGCTTTGCGGCCCCAAAAGCCTCAAGGGTTGCCGGCAGTGAAATCCGGCAACCCGTTAATCGGTCGGTCGAACTGGTACGGTATCGACTCCAGCGCCAATCCCACATTGCGCTGCACCACGAAATGCAGGTGCGGCCCGCTGCTGTTGCCGGTGTTGCCCGATTTGGCAAGCGCCTGTCCCTGGGCCACCCGCTGCCCCTCGCCCACCACCACCGAACCACGCATCAGGTGCAGGTACACGCCCATGGTGCCGTCAGGGTGCAGGATCCTGACGAAATTGCCCGCCGGGTTGTTGCCCCGCCCGCTCTGGTTGTTCTCGATCTTCACCACCACCCCACCCCGCGCCGCGATAATCGGTGTGCCCTCGGGCATGGCGATGTCCATGGCGTAGCGGCCCTTGGGCCCGAAATGGCTGAACCGGCCATTGGGGCCCTGGCTCAGGCGAAACGGTCCGCCCTTCCAGGGAAAGGGATAGCGATAGCCCTGCGGGCGCTGCCCTGGGTCGCCCATGGCATAGCGAAACTGGGTGTCGTACCTGAGGCTGCCCCCCTGACGGGCCTGGACCACACTGAGCACCTGGGTCGAGCGCGGCGGCACCAGGCGCCGGACGATACGCGGGGCATTACCGCCCTGGGCATTGGCCAGGCGCTCCACACGCAGCTCCACCTCCATGGGTACGAACAGTTCATTGCGAGCGACAAAGCGCACGCCACCGGCAAAGGGCTCGGTTTTCAGGCGAACCTGGCCATCCAGGCGCTCGACCATGGGCTCACGAAACACGAAGGCCTTGGCCCCAGGGCTCGGGCGATCGGAATAGGAGACCACGCCGAAGGTGTCGGTGGTCTTGTAGACGGTCATGGCCAAGCTCGACGCCGAGGCCGTGAGCAAGGCACAGAACAGCAGGAGGCGGGCGGGCGGCATGATAGTGGCTTTTTGACAGTTGTGTTCTGTCGAAGCCTAGCAGCCGAATTTGAGAGGGATATGACAGTTGGTCGGGCGAAGTGCCGGATGGGTAACGTGGGAGCGGGCTTGCCCCGCGATGACGACGGTGGCCATACCATCGCTATCGCGGGGCAAGCCCGCTCCCACAAAATCCGCTCCGACCTGTCGCGGTGCTCAAGCGGCCATCAAGCCCCGGGCGTGAAGTGCTTCTGCGCCGTGCCGCGGGCAATCAGTCGCGACAGGTAGTCGAGCTTCTGCGCATCCTGGTCGACGAACTTGAAGGTCAGTTGCAGCCAGTCGCTCTCAGGCTTGGGCTCCAGCGCCGCAATAGCGTGCAGGTAGCCATTTAGCCGCGCCGTTTCGGCATTCTCGCCTTGCTCCAGGTCCAGCACCGCGCCTTCGAGCACCTGTGGCAGGTTGGTGCCGCGACGCACCACCAGCAGGGCTTCCTTGAGGCTCAGGGCCTTGATCATGCACGGCTGGGTTCCGCTGGACAGCCGCAGTTGGCCTTGACCACGACCAGCCTGGGCCGCCGCAGCGGCGGTCTTCGGCGTGGGGGCGTTGATCAGAGGCTTGGCCGCCGCGGCCACAGGCGCGGCGGCGGGTGCGGTTACCTTGGCCGCGTCTGGACGACCGCCGGTCAGGGCGCTGAGCGAGTCGTTGGCGAACGCCGAGTTGACTCGCGCCGGCGCGCTGGACATCAGGCTGTCGAGCTTGCCGATCTTGGTCAGCGACTTCTTCACCTTGGTCAGCAGCTGCTCGTTGGTGAACGGCTTGCCGACGAAATCGGACACACCGGCCTGGATAGCCTGGATCACGTTTTCCTTGTCACCACGGCTGGTCACCATGATGAACTGCATGGTCTTCATCTCTTCCTGCTGGCGGCACCAGGTCAGCAGTTCAAGGCCGGACATCTCCGGCATCTCCCAGTCGCACAGGACCAGGTCGAAACGTTCCTTGCTCAGCATGGCCATGGCCTTGCGGCCATTGACCGCGTCCTCGATCACCATGCCGGGGAAGGCATTGCGCAGGCACTTCCTCACCAGGTCGCGGATGAACGGGGCATCGTCCACGACCAGCACATTCACTTTACTCATCGATATTCCTCTTGAATCCCGGCTAGCATACCGCCGACTGATGGCCATTTGCCAAACCACTGGTCACGCCGGGACTTCTCACACGGTTCGCGGGTGCCTGCTGGTGCTCGACCGCAAACGAAAACGCCCGGCGGTTGCCGGGCGTTCATGCTCGGGAGCAATCCTATTTATCGTCCGGTTCAGCCGGAACATTAGCGATTTCGCCCTCATCGAACGCTTCGCCCTGCACCTCGGCCTTCATGCGCTTAAGGCCCATGTGGCGCACGTCGGTGCCGCGCACCAGGTAGATCACCAGCTCCGAGATATTGCGCGCGTGATCGCCGATGCGCTCCAGCGAACGCAGGGCCCAGATCACGCTGAGCACGCGGGAGATCGAGCGCGGGTCTTCCATCATGTAGGTGACCAGCTCGCGCAGCGCGGTCTTGTATTCACGGTCGATGGTCTTGTCGTACTGCGCCACCGACAGCGCCAGGTCGGCATCGAAACGGGCGAAGGCGTCCAGCGCGTCGCGAACCATGTTGCGCACCTGGTCGCCGATGTGGCGCACTTCGACGTAGCCGCGCGGCGACTCGCCTTCCTCGCACAGCTGGATGGCGCGGCGGGCAATCTTGGTCGACTCGTCGCCGATGCGCTCCAGGTCGATCACCGACTTGGAGATGCTGATGATCAGGCGCAGGTCGGAGGCCGCCGGCTGGCGACGGGCGAGGATGCGCACGCACTCCTCGTCGATGTTGCGTTCCATCTGGTTGATCTGTTCATCGACCTCGCGCACCTGCTGGGCGAGGCCCGAATCGGCCTCGATCAGCGCGGTGACGGCGTCGTTCACCTGTTTCTCGACCAACCCGCCCATGGCCAGCAGGTGGCTGCGCACCTCCTCGAGTTCGGCGTTGAACTGCTGGGAGATGTGGTGGGTAAGGCTTTCTTTGTTGATCATCGTTTCGCTCCGCGAAGCAGCTGCAAGCTTCTAGTCTTTCGTATCGTTCCCTGGCAAGAAGAATCCATTGTGGGAGCCTGCCCCCACGGGTCGCCCCCTAGCCATAGCGACCGGTGATGTAGTCTTCGGTCTGCTTTTTCGCCGGGTTGGTGAACAGGGTGTCGGTGTCACCGAATTCGACCAGTTTGCCCATGTACATGAACGCGGTGTAGTCCGAAACGCGGGCCGCCTGCTGCATGTTGTGGGTCACGATGACGATGGTGTACTTGGATTTCAGTTCGTAGATCAGCTCCTCGACCTTCAGGGTCGAGATCGGGTCCAGCGCCGAGCACGGTTCGTCGAGCAGCAGCACTTCAGGCTCCACGGCGATGGTGCGGGCAATCACCAGACGCTGCTGCTGACCACCGGACAGGCCCAAGGCCGAGTCGTGCAGGCGATCCTTGACCTCATCCCACAGCGCCGCGCCCTTCAGCGCCCACTCGACGGCTTCGTCGAGCACACGCTTCTTGTTGATGCCCTGGATGCGCAAGCCATAGACCACGTTCTCGTAAATGGTCTTGGGGAACGGGTTGGGCTTCTGGAACACCATGCCCACGCGACGGCGCAGCTCGGCCACGTCCTCGCCCTTGCGGTAGATGTTGCTGCCATACAGGTTGATGGCGCCTTCCACGCGGCAGCCGTCGACCAGGTCGTTCATGCGGTTGAACGTCCGCAGCAGGGTGGACTTGCCGCAGCCGGACGGACCGATGAAGGCTGTCACGCGCTGCTTGGGGATGTTCATGCTGACGTCGAACAGCGCTTGCTTGTCGCCGTAGAACAGGGACAGCCCGGGAACTTCGATGGCCACGGTCTCTTCGGCCAGGCGCAGGCTCTGCTTGTCGCGGCCCAGGGCCGACATGTCGATGCCGTGGGCGTGGGATTCATGCTGCATGGTCAACTCCATACGCTATCAATTCGTTTCAAAGGGCCGCCCGCTGTTCGGGCGGCACGCTTGCAATCAGGATCAGTGGTCGAGGGCCTTGTACTTCTCGCGCAGGTGGTTACGGATCCACACCGCCGAGAGGTTGAGGGTGGCGATCACCAGCACCAGCAACAGCGCGGTGGCGTACACCAGCGGCCGCGCGGCCTCGACGTTGGGGCTCTGGAAGCCGACGTCGTAGATGTGGAAGCCCAGGTGCATGATCTTCTGGTCCAGGTGCAGGTACGGATAGTTGCCGTCCACCGGCAGCGACGGCGCCAGCTTCACCACACCCACCAGCATCAGCGGGGCCACCTCACCGGCGGCGCGGGCCACGGCGAGGATCATGCCGGTCATCATGGCCGGACTGGCCATCGGCAGGACGATCTTCCACAGGGTCTCGGCCTTGGTCGCGCCCAGGGCCAGCGAGCCCTCGCGCACGGTGCGCGGAATTCGCGCCAGGCCTTCCTCGGTGGCCACGATCACCACCGGTACCGCCAGCAGCGCCAGGGTCAGCGAGGCCCACAGCAGGCCGGGGGTGCCGAGGGTCGGCGCCGGCAGCGACTCTGGGAAGAACAGCCGGTCGATCGAGCCGCCCAGCACGTAGACGAAGAAGCCCAGGCCGAACACGCCATAGACGATCGCCGGAACGCCGGCCAGGTTGTTCACCGCGATGCGGATCAACCGGGTCACCGGGCCCTGCTTGGCATACTCGCGCAGGTAGACCGCGGCCAGCACGCCGAACGGGGTGACGATCACGGCCATGATCAGGGTCATCATCACGGTGCCGAAGATGGCCGGGAAGATACCCCCCTCGGTGTTGGCCTCACGCGGGTCGTCGCTGAGGAACTCCCACACCTTGGCGAAGTAGGCCCCCATCTTGGTCAGGCCGGACATGGCGTTCGGCTGGATGGCGTGGACCACCTTGCTCAGGTTGATCTCCACCTCGCGACCATTGCCGTCGCGGGCGACCAGGCTGTCGCGGGCAAAGGCCTGGTGCAGGCCGGTCAGGCGCTCCTCGATGGCCTTGTAACGGTTGTTCAGCTCGGCACGTTCAGCGTCCATGTCGGCCTGGGCGGCGGCGTCCAGCTTGCCGTCCAGTTCCAGCTTGCGGCCGTGCAGGCGCAGGCGCTCGAGGCCATGGTTGATGGCGCCGATATCCTTCTTCTCCAACTTCACCAGCTGGTCGTTGAGCTCGCTGGCGCGCTGGAGGCGGGCCTGCAGCTCGTTCCAGGCCTCGGGGCCCTGGGCGACCACGCGCCCCTCTTCCTTGACGCTGACCAGGTAACCGTAGAAGTTGCCCCACTCACGGCGTTCCAGGGCGATCAGGTCGGCAGGCTTTTGCTGGTCCACCAGCCACTCGCCGACCACCCAGGTGAAGTCACTGCCGTTGAGGTCGCGGTTACCGACCTTGATCAGCTCTCGGGTCATGAACTCCGGGCCCTGCTCGGGCACCGGCAGGCCGGCGCCCTTGAGGCGTTCGCGCGGTACTTCTTCTTTCTGCACCACTTCACCGATGACCACGTGGTCGGCCTGGCCCGGCACCTTGTAGGTGGCCTGGACCAGGTCGGCCGGCCAGAAGTGGCCCAGGCCGCGCACGGCGATCACGGCCAGCAGGCCGACGGTCATGATGACCGCCATGGCGACCGCGCCACCACTGATCCAGACGCCGGGGGCGCCGCTCTTGAACCAGCCTTTGAGGGAATCCTTTTTCACGGATCTCTACCTTTCTATCAAAGCGACGAGTATTTCTTGCGCAGGCGCTGGCGAATCAGCTCGGCCAGGGTGTTCATCACGAAGGTGAACAGCAGCAGCACGAGGGCAGCGAGGAACAGCACACGATAGTGGCTGCCGCCGACTTCCGATTCGGGCATTTCCACGGCCACGTTGGCGGCCAGGGTGCGCATGCCCTCGAACAGGTTCATCTCCATCACCGGCGTGTTGCCGGTGGCCATCAGCACGATCATGGTCTCGCCCACCGCACGGCCCATGCCGATCATCAGCGCCGAGAAGATGCCCGGGCTGGCGGTGAGGATGACCACGCGGGTCAGGGTCTGCCACGGCGTGGCGCCCAGCGCCAGCGAACCCAGGGTCAGGCTGCGCGGCACGCTGAACACGGCGTCTTCGGCGATGGAATAGATGTTCGGGATGACCGCGAAGCCCATGGCGATACCGACCACCAAGGCGTTGCGTTGGTCGTAGGTGATGCCCAGGTCGTTGCTGATCCACAGGCGCATGTCGCCCTTGAAGAACCAGCTCTCGAGGAACGGGCTCATGTACAGGGCGAACCAACCGATCACCAGGATCACCGGGATCAGGATCGCCGCTTCCCAGCCATCCGGGATGCGCAGGCGGATCGACTCCGGCAGGCGGCTCCAGCTGAAGCCGGCGAGCAGGATGCCGATCGGCATGATCACGAACAGGCTGAACACGCCCGGCAGGTGGCCTTCCAGGTACGGCGCGAGGAACAGGCCGGCGAAGAAGCCGAGGATCACCGTCGGCATCGCTTCCATCAGCTCGATCACCGGCTTTACCTTGCGGCGCATGCCCGGGGCCATGAAGTAGGCAGTGTAGATGGCGGCGGCAATCGCCAGCGGCGCGGCCAGGATCATCGCGTAGAACGCGGCCTTGAGCGTGCCGAAGGTCAGCGGCGACAGACTCAGCTTGGGCTCGAAGTCGGTGTTCGAGGCGGTCGACTGCCAGACGTATTTAGGCTCGTCGTAGTTCTCGTACCAGACCTTGCCCCACAGCGCGCTGAAGGAGATCTCCGGGTGCGGGTTGCGCAGGCTTAGCGGCAGCAGCTTGCCGCCTTGCTCGATGATGATGCGGTTGGCGCGTGGCGACAGGGCCAGCACGCCCGCGCCTTCGGCGACCGGCTCGACCAGCAGGGTGCGGTGTGCGGTGCTGTGGAACACGCCCAATTTGCCTTCGCTGTCCAGGGCGATGAAGCCCTTGCGGCGCTCTTCGGCGTCGATCTGCACCACCGGGGCCTTGCCCAACTGGAAGCTGCGGATCAGCTTGAGGCGCGACTCGCCATCCGGGTCGCGGGCCATGAACCACTGGCTCAGGCCGCCCTTGGAGTCACCGAAGATCAGCGAGATGCCGCCGACCAACTGGGCGGTCGCGGTGATTTCGGCGTTGCCGTCTTCCAGCAGCTTGTAGCGGCCATTGAGGCTCTTGTCGCGCAGGCTGAACACGTCGGCGGTGGCACGGCCGTTGACCACGTACAACCACTGCTGGCGCGGGTCGATGAAAATATTCTTCACCACCTCGGTCATCTGCGGCAGTTCGATGCGGCTCTGCTCGATGGTGACCTCGTCGGTCATCATGTTCTCGGTGCGCGACAGTTCGATCACCTGCAGGTGCGCGCCGGTGGAGCCGGCCAGCAGCAACGTGTCGCCACTGACGTTGACGCTCACGTGTTCCAGTGCGCGGCCCTGGTCATCCAGGGTGAACAGGTCCTGACCATAGGGGTAGTCGATACCCGGGTCGATGGTCTTCTTGTTGTCCGGATAGGTGATCTTGTAGGTGTGGTGGAACACCAGCGCCTGGCCGTTGGACAGGCCCAGCACCACCAGCGGACTGCCGGGCTGGTCGGTGCTGATCGAGCTGACCTGGGCGCCCGCGGGCAGCGGCAGGTCGACGCGCTTCAATTCGTTACCCGTCTTGGTGTCGAAGAACAGCGCCTGGCCCTTGTCGGAAACACGCATGCCCACGAGGTTCTGCTCCTCGAGGGCGATCATCAGGGGTTTGCCGGCGTCCTGCTGCAGCCAGGTCGGCTCCAAGGCCTTTTTGCTGGTCAACTCGGCGCCCTGGAACAGCGGCAGCACCACGTAGGCCAGGTAGAAGAAGATCAGCGTGATCGCTGCCAGCACGGCAAGGCCGCCCACCAGGACGTACCAGCGGGTCAGACGGTCCTTGAGGGCGCGCAGGCGGCGCTTGCGTTGCAACTCGGGCGTATTGAAATCAATGCGCACGGGAGGAGAATTTTGGGTCATTGTGGAGTTGGCCAGATCATTCATGCGCACACCCTAGCGGTCCCGTATGACAAAAACATGACAGTGCAGTGACGCAAAAAAGCCCGCCGCTCAGGAGCCCTGGCTTCGGACTAGGGAATTCGTGGGAGAGGCCGGCATTGTTGGCACCGGCCTCGTCCTCAGTTACTTACTTCTTTGCAACGTTACCCGCGTGGGACAGGCCCAAGTCGGCCAGGGTCTTGTCGACCACCTTGGCTGGCAGCGGGATGTAACCGTCCTTCACGACAACTTGCTGGCCGGCCTGCGACAGCACCAGCTTGACGAACTCGGCTTCCAGCGGGGCCAGAGGCTTGTTCGGCGCCTTGTTGACGTAGACGTACAGGAAGCGCGACAGCGGGTAGGTACCGTTCAGGGCGTTGGCTTCGTTGTCTTCGACGAAGGCGCCCCCTTCTTTCTTGGCCAGGGCCACGGTCTTGACGCTGGCGGTCTTGTAGCCGATGCCCGAGTAGCCGATGCCGTTCAGCGAGGAGCTGATCGACTGCACGACCGAGGCCGAGCCAGGCTGCTCGTTGACGTTAGGCTTGAAGTCGCCTTTGCACAGGGCTTCTTCCTTGAAGTAGCCGTAGGTGCCCGATACCGAGTTGCGGCCGAACAGCTGGATCGGCTTGTTGGCCAGGTCGCCGGTCACGCCGACGTCACCCCAGGTCTTGATCTCGCTCTTGCCACCGCACAGGCGGGTGGAGGAGAAGATGGCGTCGACCTGGGCCATGGTCAGGCCCTTGATCGGGTTGTCCTTGTGCACGAACACGGCCAGGGCGTCGACGGCGACCGGGATGGCGGTCGGCTTGTAGCCGTACTTCTGCTCGAAGGCCTGCAGCTCGACGTCCTTCATCTTGCGGCTCATCGGGCCCAGGTTGGCGGTGCCTTCGGTCAGCGCGGGTGGCGCGGTGGAGGAGCCGGCGGCCTGGATCTGGATGTTTACGTTCGGATATTCCTTCTTGTAGGCCTCGGCCCACAGGGTCATCAGGTTCGCGAGGGTGTCGGAACCGACGCTGGAGAGGTTGCCCGATACACCGGTGGTCTTGGTGTAGGTCGGGATTGCAGGATCGACAGCGGCGACCGCATTGGCGGCAGCGACGCCAGCGGCGGCAAAGGTCAGGGCCGCCATCAAACGCTTCAGTTTCATGCCTTGCTCCTAGCAGGAATATCGTGGGTTGTGAGATGGAACGGGCCCAAGTATCTGCAGGCCGCATGAACACTCTATGACTTGAATATGACAATTGGATGAAAGGCCATCACCGGGAACCGGGATGGCCTTTACAGGATGTTGCAGAGGGGGAACTTAGAGCGGGTGTCAGCGTTTGCGAGCCAGCAAATAGGTGCCCACCAGCAGACCAACGGCACACAGGCACGCCACGTAGTAGGCTGGCGCCATCGGGCTGAACTTGAGCAGCGCGGTTACCACCATCGGCGTCAACCCGCCAAAGATCGCGTAGGCCAGGTTGTAGGAGAACGACAGGCCGCTGAAGCGCACCACCGGCGGAAACGCCTTGACCATCACGTACGGCACGGCACCGACGATGCCCACGCACAGACCGGTCAGGGCGTACAGCGGGAACAGCAGGTCTGGGCGGGTCGGCAGGCTGTGGTAGAAGGCCCAGGACGACGCCAGAAGCGCCAGGCTGCCGACGATGAACACGCGCCCGGCGCCGAAGCGGTCGGCCAGACTGCCAGCCCCGATGCAGCCCAGGCTGAGCAGCACGATGGCCAGGCTGTTGGCCTTGAGCGAATCCGTTGGGCTCACGTGATAGAGGCTTTGCAGCAATGCCGGAGTCATGAGGATGATCACCACGATGCCGGCCGACAGCAGCCAGGTGAGCAACATCGACAGGATGATCGCGCCGCGGTGGTCGCGCAGCACTGCGCGCAGCGGCAGTTCCTCGGCCAGGGCCTTTCGCGCCTGCATCTCGGCAAACACAGGGGTCTCATGCAGCCAGCGGCGCAGGTAGACCGCGAAGAAGCCGAACACCCCGCCCAGGAGGAACGGAATACGCCAGGCGTAGTCCGCCACTTCCTCGGGGGTATAGAGCGTGTTGATCAGCGTCGCCACCAGCGAGCCGAGCAGGATGCCCGAGGTCAGGCCCGCGGTCAGGGTGCCGCAGGCATAGCCGGTGTTGCGCGCCGGCACGTGCTCGGAGACGAACACCCAGGCGCCCGGCACCTCGCCGCCGATGGCCGCGCCCTGGATCACCCGCATCAACAGCAGCAGGATCGGCGCCCACAGGCCGATCTGCGCATAGGTGGGCAGCAGGCCCATCACCAGGGTCGGCACGGCCATCAGGAAGATGCTCAGGGTGAACATCTTCTTGCGCCCGAGCAGGTCGCCGAAGTGGGCCATGACGATGCCGCCAAGGGGGCGTGCCAGGTAGCCGGCGGCGAAGATGCCGAAGGTCTGCATCAGGCGCAGCCATTCGGGCATGTCGGCCGGGAAGAACAACTTGCCGACCACCGTGGCGAAAAACACGAAGATGATGAAGTCGTAGAACTCCAGAGCTCCGCCCAGGGCGGACAGCGAGAGGGTCTTGTAGTCACTGCGGGACAACGGCCGGGACGGCTGCTCGATACTGCTCTGCACGGAGGTCATCGCTGTTCTTTCTCTTGTAGGTCTGCGGACCGCTTGGCATGCGGTTTCTGGATTGGATAGGCAGCGAAGATAGCAAATTGCCGAGCCGCGCTCATAGCGGTACAAAATCCATACAGATATTCATGAATGTGCGGTCGTCGCTGGCTGTGCAGGTATATATACTGCCCGCTCGTAGGAAAAGGTTGCTTCCATTTTGGGAAGTTGTGCGAAAACGTCGGTCATTGTTGTCAGACTGTTTCGCAGAGATTCCCTTTGGCCGCCTCGCGAAGCGAAATCAGCGTAGTATGCGTGATGCTGAATCGTTTTTACGGCGTCCTTCATTGCGCCACCAACGAAGCTTCACGGGTCAGAGGCCCCACGGCATGATTGAACTCGAACAAGAAGATCCTATCCCGCAGGGCGACCTGGCCTTGCAGATCACCGCGCTGCCGCGCGAGACCAATGGTTTCGGCGATATCTTCGGCGGCTGGCTGGTCGCCCAGATGGACCTGGCCGGCACCGCCATGGCCAGCCGCGTCGCCGGTGGCCGGGTGGCCACGGTGGCCATCGACCGCATGGCATTCCTGGTGCCGGTGGCAGTGGGCGCGCAGCTGTCCTTCTATACCCAGACCCTGGAGATCGGCCGCAGCTCGATCCAGATGATGGTCGAGGTGTGGAGCGACGACCCGCTGTCCAGCGAATGGCGCAAGGTCACCGAAGCCGTGTTCGTGTTCGTCGCCATCGATGGCAGCGGTCGCACCCGCTCGGTGCCTCGTCGCTGAGCCGAGCGAGCGGTAAACTCATTGCACGTCACCGGGTCCAACGGCCTGACAGACAATCAATGAGACGAGCGCAATGGCTAACTTCACGGTCGAGACCGAGCTTCACGGCGAACTCAATTGCTGGCGCATTACCAGCGAGCAGGCCGAACTATTGATCGCCCAGCAGGGCGCACAGGTCCTCAGCTACCAGCGAATCGGCGAACCGCCGCTGCTGTGGCTGAGCGACCAGGCCATTTTCCGCAAGGGCAAGTCGGTGCGCGCCGGCGCGCCGGTGTGCTGGCCGTGGTTCGGCATCTTCGAACGCAACCCGGATTCGGTCAAAGCCATGTTCAAGGGCGAGCAGCCACCGGCCCATGGCCTGGTGCGCGGGCGCGACTGGCAGTTGCTGGGGGCCGAGAAGCACGGCGAAAACCTGCACATCGAATTCGAACTACCCGAAGCCCAGGGCGATCTGCCGGGTTGGGCCCACGAAGTCCAGCTCAAGCTGCTGGTGGAACTGGGCGACCAGCTGAAGCTGACCCTGACCAGCTACAACCTCGGCCATTCCGACGTCACCCTGAGCCAGGCCCTGCACAGCTACTTCGCGGTAAGCGACGTGCGCCAGGTGCAGGTGGAAGGCGTGGACGGGTTGGCCTATATCGAAACCCTGGCCAACTGGGAGCAACGCCAGCAGCAGGGCAACCTGGGTTTCGCGGGCGAGACCGACCGCATCTACCTGAACGCCCCCGAGCGCCTGGCCATCGTCGACCCGCACTGGAACCGACGCATCACCCTGCAGGCCGGCGGCTCACGCACCGCGGTCATCTGGAACCCCTGGACCGAGCGGGCCCGCGACCTGCCGGACATGGCCGACGATGGCTGGCAGCGCATGCTGTGCATCGAGACGGCGAATGTGATGGATGACGTGGTGGTGCTCAAGCCGGGGGCGAGTCATGCGATGAGCGTGGCGATCGGTAGCGAAGTGCTCTGAGGTTTCCAGGACCGCTACGCGGTCCTTTCGCGACACAAGGCCGTTCCCACAGGATTCGCGTGATCCCTGTGGGCGCGGCCTTGCGTCGCGACGGGCTGCAAAGCAGTCCCGGATGCGTTACAGGTCGGCATCCTCCACCACCCTCACCTGCCCCGCCTCCAGCGCATACGCCGCATCCGCCAAGTCATTGCTGACCGTCTCCACCTTCAGCGTGCCGGTCACCCACAACGGCGTGTAGATGTCATCGATCTTCAACCCTTTCGGATAACGCACCAGCACCAGCTGGTTCGGTGGCGGTGGCGGAACATGGATGCAGGCGCCCGGGTACGGCACGAGGAAGAACAGCGTGCTGTTGCCCTTGGCATCGCTTTCCAACGGCACCGGATACCCGCCCAGGCGGATCTGCTTGCCGTTCATCGCTGCCACGGTCTTGGTCGAGTACATCACCGCCGGCAAGCCCTTGCTCTGCTTCAGGCCACCCTTGGCAGTGAAGGTCCCTTGGGCTTCCGGGGAGTCGTGGTCGATCTCGGGCATCTGCTCGAGGGCTTTCTGGTCCGACTTGGGCATCAGCTCAAGCCAGTCGGTCTCGGGCAATTCGGCATGGGCCAGGGCGCTGGCCAGCAGCAGGGGGACGAGGAATAACGCACGCATGGGAATGCTCGGCAACTCGGGGATTGAATTGCCGGCATTCTAACGTGTGTTCAGCTCTTCTTGATGAAGCCGTAGATCACCAGGAGGATGATCGCGCCGACCAGGGCCCCGAAGAAGCCCGCGGCCTGCCCGGCCTGGTAGATGCCAAGGGCTTGCCCGCCATAGGTGGCAGCCAGGGAGCCGGCGATGCCGAGGAGGATGGTCATGATCCAGCCCATGCTGTCGTCACCCGGTTTCAGGAAACGCGCCAGCAGGCCGACGATCAGGCCAATGAAGATGGTTCCAATGATGCCCATGGCAATCCCTCTGTGATGAACATGAAACATGCCAAAGCCTAGTCAGCGCTTTGGCATGTTGCCATCTCAGAGCGGCATTGCCGGGCAGAAGTTCGATCAGCCGGCGATCAAGGCCTCTACTTCGGCAATCTTGGCCTTGAGGGTGGCCATGTCGGCGCAGCGCAGGGTGGCATGGCCGACTTTGCGTCCGACCTTGAACGCCTTGCCGTAGTGGTGCAGGTGGCAATCGTCGATGGCCAAGACCTTGTCCACTGGCGGTACTTCGCCGATGAAGTTGAGCATGGCGCTCTCACCCACCTTGGCGGTCGAACCCAACGGCAGGCCGGCGACGGCACGCAGGTGGTTCTCGAACTGGCTGCATTCGCTGCCTTCTATGGTCCAGTGCCCGGAGTTGTGCACGCGCGGGGCGATCTCGTTGGCCTTCAGGCCGCCGTCGACCTCGAAGAACTCGAACGCCATGACACCGACATAGTCCAGCTTCTGCAGCACGCGGCCGACGTAGTCTTCGGCCAGGGCCTGCAGCGGATGCGCCTCGCTGGCCACCGACAATTTCAGGATGCCGCTGTCGTGGGTGTTGTGCACCAACGGGTAGAAGCGGGTTTCGCCATCGCGGGCACGCACGGCCACCAGCGACACTTCGCCGGTGAACGGTACGAAACCTTCCAGCAAGCAGGGCACGCTGCCCAGCTCGGCGAAGGTGCCCACCACGTCCTCAGGCTTGCGCAGGACCTTCTGGCCCTTGCCGTCATACCCCAGGGTACGGGTCTTGAGCACGGCCGGCAGACCGATGCTGGCGACGGCGGCATCCAGGTCCGCTTGCGAGAGGATGTCGGCGAAAGCCGGGGTCGGAATCCCCAGGTCGCGGAACATGCTCTTTTCGAACAGACGATCGCGGGCAATGCGCAGGGCCTCGGCACTCGGATAGACCGGCACGAACTGCGAGAGGAAGGCGACGGTTTCGGCCGGCACGCTCTCGAACTCGAAGGTCACCAGGTCGACTTCGTCGGCCAACTGGCGCAGGTGGTCCTGGTCGCCGTAGTCGGCGCGCAGGTGCTCGCCCAGCGGCGCGGCGCAAGCGTCCGGGGCCGGGTCGAGGAAGGCGAAGTTCATGCCCAGCGGGGTGCCCGCCAGGGCCAGCATGCGGCCCAGCTGGCCGCCACCGATTACACCGATCTTCATAGCGTCAACCTCAAGCCTGGCGCGGGTCTGGATTGTCCAGAACGGTGTCGGTCTGCTCGGTGCGGAACTGCTTGAGCGCCGCGTGGAACTGCGGGTACTTGGCGCCCAGGATGCTTGCCGACAGCAGCGCGGCATTGACCGCGCCGGCCTTGCCGATGGCCAGGGTGGCCACGGGAACCCCAGCTGGCATCTGCACGATCGACAGCAGCGAATCGACACCCGACAGCATCGACGACTGCACCGGCACGCCCAACACCGGCAGGTGGGTCTTGGCGGCGCACATGCCCGGCAGGTGGGCGGCGCCACCGGCACCGGCGATGATCACCTCGATGCCGCGGCCTTCGGCCTCCTCGGCGTACTGGAACAGCAGGTCCGGGGTACGGTGGGCGGAAACCACCTTCACCTCGTAGGGAATGCCGAGTTTTTCCAGCATATCGGCGGTGTGGCTAAGGGTGGACCAATCGGACTTGGAGCCCATGATCACGCCAACCAGTGCACTCATCGTCGAGCCTCTTCGCTTGTGCGCCCGCAGGCGCGTCAAAAAACAACAAGCCACGCGGGACGACCGGCGTGGCTTGTTTGCTGATCATGACCGGATCTATCCGGTCGAGGGGCCGCGCAGTATAGCGTAACGCGAGGCGATCACGGCACCCCCGGCGACCAACTGTCGCCCTTATTTTTCGGGGGTTTGGCTGACTTTCGGGTCAACTGAGCCACCCTCCAGCTTGCGCCACAGCAACCGCACGTTGGCCTTGCGCACCAGCGCGCAGCGGTACAGGCGGATTTCCAGCGGCACATGCCACTGGCTGCCGCCACAGATCACCAGTTCGCCGCGCTCCAGCTCGCCGCGCATCGACAGCCTCGGCACCCAGGCGATGCCCATGCCTTCGAGGGCCATGCTCTTTAGACTGTCGGCCATCGCTGTTTCATAGACAGTGGTATAGCGCAGGTTGCGCTGGCGCAGCAGCAGGTTGACCGAACGGCCGAGGAAGGCACCGGCGCTGTAGGCCAGCAGCGGCACGCTGCCCTCGCCCTCCAGGTCGAACAGCGGCTTGCCGTCCGGGCTAACGGCGCACACCGGAAGCATTTCGGTGGTGCCCATGTGCAACGACGGGAAGATCTCGGCGTCCATCTGCAAGGCGGCGTCCGGATCATAGAAAGCCAGCATCAGGTCGCAACCGCCCTCGCGCAATGCATGAACGGCCTCGCCAACGTTGGTGGCCACCAGGCGCGTGGCGATGTTCAAGCCATCGTTGCGCAGCTGCGCCACCCAGCGCGGGAAAAAGCCCGACGCCAGGGAGTGCGCAGCCGACACCTGAATCACCTCGCCCTGCCCGCCCTCAAGGTGATGCAAATGGCGGAGAACTTCGCTCAACTGGTCGACAACGGTACGCGCGGTGACGAGAAACAGCTGGCCGGCCTCGGTCAGTTCGATCGGTGTGCGGGAACGATTCACCAAGGTCAGCCCCAACGCCGCCTCCAGGCTGCGTATGCGCCGGCTGAAGGCCGGCTGGGTGACGAACCGGCGCTCGGCCGCCTGGGAGAAACTGCGGGTTGAGGCCAGGGCACTGAAGTCCTCCAGCCATTTGCTTTCGAGGTTCATCGACTACTCCGCAACGCGTGCACCAAAATGGAACACGCTCGATTGTCAATCGGCGTCACATCAAACCGTATGCCGTTTGTGCATAGGTTAGCGTGCAACAGCATTGGCCGCAAAATCCGGGCAGCCCTAGCATTGGCGCCATTCCGGCAGGTGCCGGGTCAAAATCGAGATGATATCCATCATGTCCTCTGCTGCATCGTTCCGCGTCGAAAAAGATCTGCTTGGTACCCTTGAAGTCCCTGCCGATGCCTACTACGGCATCCAGACTCTGCGCGCTGCCAACAACTTCCACCTCTCCGGCGTTCCGCTGTCGCACTACCCGAAACTGGTAGTCGGCCTGGCGATGGTCAAGCAGGCTGCTGCTGACGCCAACCGTGAGCTGGGGCACCTGAGCGATGCCAAGCACGCTGCCATCACTGCAGCCTGCGCCCGACTGATCAAGGGTGATTTCCACGATCAGTTCGTCGTGGACATGATTCAAGGCGGTGCCGGCACCTCCACCAACATGAACGCCAACGAAGTCATCGCCAACGTCGCGCTGGAGCACATGGGCCACCAGAAAGGTGAGTACCAGTACCTGCACCCGAACAACGACGTGAACATGGCGCAGTCGACCAACGACGCCTATCCGACCGCGATCCGTCTGGGCTTGCTGCTGGGCCACGACGCCCTGCTGGCCAGCCTCGACAGCCTGATCCAGGCCTTCGCCGCCAAGGGTAAAGAGTTCGACCACGTACTGAAGATGGGCCGTACCCAGCTGCAGGACGCCGTACCGATGACCCTGGGCCAGGAATTCCGCGCCTTCGCCACCACCATGACCGAAGACCTGCAGCGCCTGCGCTCGCTGGCGCCGGAACTGCTGACCGAAATCAACCTGGGCGGTACTGCCATCGGTACCGGCATCAACGCCGACCCGGGCTACCAGGCCCTGGCCGTGCAGCGCCTGGCGACCATCAGCGGCCAGCCGCTGGTCCCGGCTGCCGACCTGATCGAAGCCACCTCCGACATGGGCGCCTTCGTGCTGTTCTCCGGCATGCTCAAGCGTACCGCGGTCAAGCTGTCGAAGATCTGCAACGACCTGCGCCTGCTGTCCAGCGGCCCACGTACCGGCATCAACGAAATCAACCTGCCAGCACGTCAGCCAGGCAGCTCGATCATGCCAGGCAAGGTCAACCCGGTGATCCCGGAAGCCGTCAACCAGGTGGCCTTCGCCATCATGGGCAACGATCTGGCACTGACCGTCGCCGCCGAAGGTGGCCAGCTGCAGCTGAACGTGATGGAACCGCTGATCGCCTACAAGATCTTCGACTCGATCCGCCTGCTGCAACGCGCCATGGACATGCTGCGCGAGCACTGCATCGTCGGCATCACCGCCAACGAACAGCGCTGCCGTGAACTGGTCGAGCACTCGATCGGCCTGGTCACCGCCCTGAACCCGTACATCGGCTATGAAAACGCCACCCGTATCGCCCGCGTCGCCCTGGAAACCGGCCGCGGCGTGCTAGAACTGGTGCGCGAGGAGAAGCTGCTGGACGAAGCGATGCTCAACGACATCCTGCGTCCGGAAAACATGATCGCTCCCCGTCTGGTTCCGCTGAAGGCGTAACCCAGGCCGCTGCAAACAGTCTCACCAGGTCGAGGGACTAGACACCTCTCAACCTTTCAAGGGCCCGAGCGCACGCTCCGGGCCCTTTTTTTGTGCCAGGGATTCGATATCCCTCCAACGGCACACAACTTGCTCTCCAAAGCTTCTCAGCCCAATGGGACGCCGAGCATGCTGCACAGCCACCTCACCACCCTCAACGCGGTTTCGCTGATCCTCCAGGTGTTCCAGGAGGCCGGCGTCGACCCGCGGCAGCTGCTCGCCGGCAGCGGCATAGGCCCGGCGGACCTGGGCCACGCCGATGCGCGCATCACCACCCAACAGGAGCTGCAGGTGTGCGCCAACGCCGTGGCCCGGCGTGAGGACATCGGCCTGGAACTGGGCCGGCGGATGCATGTGTCGTGCTACGGGATGCTCGGTTACGCCCTGCTCTCCAGTGCCACTTTGGGTGACGCCCTGCGCCTGGCGCTGAGTTATCCGGCACTGCTGGGAACAGTCTTCCAGCTGCGCCTGGTGGATGACGGCCAGCGAGTCTGGCTCAGCGCCACCGACCATTACGACGCCCCCGGCCTTGCCGCCTTCAACGCCGAGTTCTGCCTGGTGTCGCTGAAGGTGATCTGCGATGACCTGCTCGGCCGCCCGCTGCCGCTGCTGGCGGCGCGCTTCGAACACTCGCGTCCCGGCTACCACACGCTCTATGACGGTGCGTTCCAGTGCCCGCTCGGCTTCCAGGCCAGCGACAACGCCTTTGCCTTCGAGCGCCGCTGGCTGGACATGCCACTGCCGCTGGCCGACCCGATCACCCACAAGGCCATGGGCGAACGCTGCAGGCGCCTGAACCTTGAGTTCACCGGACGCCAGGCCTGGCTCGGACGCATTCGCCAGCTGCTGGTCCAACAGCTGGATGCCGCCCCCGGGCTGGAGGGGCTGGCACGGCAAATGAACTGCTCATCGCGCACCTTGCGCCGGCACCTGCAAGCGCTGGGCAGCAGTTATCAACAGCTGCTCGACGAGTTGCGCTTCGAGCGGGCCAAGCAACTGCTGGCCGAAGACCAGATGCCGATCTATCGCATTGCCGAATCGCTGGGATTCAGCGAGACCGCGAGTTTCAGGCATGCCTTCCAGCGCTGGAGCGGCGTTGCGCCCAGCCATTTCCGCGGCTGACCACCCCGCGATAGCGGTCGGCACAGGTGATGGCCATATCTATCCCCTTTTGGCCATTCATGCCGTTCTCCCTGCATCAGGCCAGCCAGCACAATCGGCCCACGCCAGTCATAAACGGAGAACAACACGTGCTGACGATCTATTCCGATGACCACCGCCTGCACCATGGCCGCTGCGAGCTGATCGACGGCCAACTGATGCCCTGCTTCGAAATGCCTTCCCGCGCCGACCACGTCCTGGAGCAGGTGCAAAAGCGCAACCTCGGCCCCGTGCAAGGCCCCACCGATTTCGGTCGCGCCCCGCTGCAACGTATCCACAGCACCGACTACCTGAACTTCTTCGAAGGCGCCTGGGCTCGCTGGGCCGCACTCGGCCACGACGGCGACCTGCTGCCCTTCACCTGGCCGGCGCGCACCCTGCGCCAGGTCAAGCCCACCGGCCTGCACGGTGAACTCGGCTATTACAGCTTCGACGCTGGCGCACCCATCACCGCCGGCACCTGGCAGGCCGCCTACAGCGCGGCGCAAGTGGCCCTGACCGCCCAGGCCGCGATCCAGCAAGGCGCCCACGCGGCCTTCGCCCTGTGCCGCCCGCCGGGACACCACGCCGCCGCCGAGGTGATGGGTGGCTACTGCTACCTGAACAACGCCGCCATCGCCGCCCAGGCCTTCCTTGACCAGGGCCGGCGCAAGGTGGCCATCCTCGATGTCGACTACCACCACGGCAACGGCACCCAGGACATCTTCTACACCCGCAACGATGTGTTTTTCGCCTCGATCCACGGCGATCCGCAGGACGAGTTCCCGTTCTTCCTGGGCTATGCCGACGAAGTCGGCGAAGGCGCGGGCGAAGGCTGCAACATCAATTACCCACTGCCCGCCGGCAGTGATTGGGCCGTCTGGAGCGCTGCATTGGAAGATGCTTGCCAGCGCATCGCCGCCTACGACGCCGAGGTACTGGTGATCTCCCTCGGCGTGGACACCTTCAAGGATGACCCGATCTCCCAGTTCAAGCTCGACAGCCCGGACTATCTGGAAATGGGCAAACGCATCGCCCAGCTGGGCAAGCCGACCTTGTTCGTGATGGAGGGTGGCTACGCTGTGGAGGAAATCGGCATCAACGCGGTCAATGTGCTGGAAGGCTTCCAGCACGCCCAGCCAGGAGCCTGAACATGGTCCGACTCAAGCGTCTGCTCGCCCCGCTCATCGCCACCGGCCTGCTCGCCGGCGCGCTCCAGGCCCATGCCGACCAGCGCACCCTGCGGGTCTACAACTGGTTCGACTACATCACCCCGCAGACCCTCACCGACTTCCAGAAGGACAGCGGGGTGAAGCTGGTCTACGACATCTTCGACACCAACGAGGCACTGGAGGCCAAGCTGCTGACCGGCAACTCCGGCTACGACGTGGTGGTGCCGTCCAACGTGTTCCTCGCCAAGCAGATCGAAGCGGGCGTGTTCCAGCCGCTCGATCGCGCCAAGCTGCCCAACTGGCAACACCTGGACCCGGCGCTGATGAAGCTGATCGAGGCCAACGATCCCGGCAACAAGTTCGCCGTGCCCTACATGTACGGCACCGTGCTGATCGGCTTCAACCCGGACAAGGTCAAGGCGTTGCTCGGCGACAACGCCCCGGTGGACAGCTGGGACCTGATCTTCAAACCGGAGAACATCGCCAAGCTCAAGCAGTGCGGCGTGGCGCTGCTCGATTCACCGTCGGAGATCCTGCCGCTGGCCCTGTCGTACCTGGGTCTGGACCCTAACAGCGGCAAGCCGGCCGACTATCAGAAAGCCCAGGACCTGCTGCTGAAGATCCGCCCGCATGTCACCTACTTCCACTCTTCCAAGTACATGGCCGACATCGCCAACGGCGACATCTGCGTGGCAGTGGGTTATTCGGGCAGCTTCTCCCAGGCCGCCAACCGCGCCCGCGAGGCAAAGAATGGCGTGACAGTGGACATGCGCCTGCCCAGGGAGGGGGCACCGATCTGGTTCGACATGCTGGCGATCCCGAAGAACGCGGCCAACCCGGAGGATGCCCATGCCTTCATCAACTACCTGCTGCGGCCTGAGGTGATCGCGCCGATCAGCGATTTCGTCGGCTACCCGAACCCGAACAAGGATGCGAACGACAAGGTCAGCCCAGCGATCCGCAACAACCCGAACCTGTACCCGACAACGGAGGCGATGGCCAAGCTGTATACCTTGAAGCCACTGCCACGGGATGCCGAGCGGGCACGCACCCGGGCCTGGACCAAGATCAAGTCGGGAACCTGATGGGGTTGGGGGCTGCTCTGCAGCCCCTCGCCGGCAAGCCGGCTCCTACAAAGGCATGCGCAGTTACTGTGGGAGTCGGCTTGCCGACGACGGGGCGCAGAGCGACCTCAATTCAGCGCCGCCAAGCCTTGCGCAGACGCATCAACGCATCCGCTATCTGCGCCTCCGGCACCGCGGCAAACCCCAGCACCAACCCTGCCCTGTTATCCACTGGCTCCTCGCTATCCTCCAGCCAGTAGCTGCTCAGCGGATTGACCTCCACCCCCACCGCTTCCGCCCGAGCCACCAGCTCCTGCTCCCGCGCGAAGTTATCCACATCTACCTTCACATGCAGCCCCGCCGCCACCACGGGCATGGCCCCCAGCCCCGGCACGTCCTGCGGCCAGCCTGCCTTGAGCACATTGCGCCGCGCCAGCGCAGCCCGGCGCATGCGGCGGATATGCCGCTGGAAATGCCCCTGGGCCATGAATTGCGCCATCACGCACTGGGTGCCGACCTCCGAATGGCGTACCGCCAGCGCCCGGCATCGACTGAACGCCTGCACCAGACGCCCGGGAAGCACCAGGTATCCCAGGCGCAAGGCCGGAAGCGCGATCTTGCCGAAGGTCCCCACGTACAGCACTCGCCCCTGGCGGTCCAGCGAGGCCAGTGGCGCCAGCGGCACACCGCTGTAACGGTACTCGCCGTCGTAGTCGTCCTCGAGGATCCAGCCATCCTGGCGCTCGGCCCAATCCAGCAGCGACAGGCGACGGGCCAGGCTCATGGTGACGCCCGTGGGGTACTGGTGGGCAGGCGTCACGTAGGCCAGCCGGCACTCGGGCATCTCGGTCAGCCTTGCGCAGTCCATGCCCTCGGCATCCACCGGCACGCCCTTGAGCGTGGCCCCGGCCATCGCGAAGGCATGCCCGGCAGCCCGGTAGCCCGGGTTTTCCACAGCCACGCCATCGCCCGGTTGCAGCAGCAGCTGTGCACAAAGGCTGATGGCCTCCTGCGCGCCACTGGTGATCACTATTTGTTCAGCCGTGCAGCTAAGCCCCCGCGAGCGTCGCAGGTAGGTGGCAATCAATTCACGCAGCTGCCACTCACCGGCCGGGTCGCCATAGCCCAGCATCGCCGGGTCGGGATTTCGCCAGAAACCCGCTTGCAGCTTGGCCCACACCTCGAACGGGAACAGGTCGAACGCCGGCACGCCGACGCGAAAAGCCTTGGGCGCCCCGCCTCTGGGCAGCGGCAAATGATGATTCTTCAGACGTTGCAGGGGCTCGCTGATGACTGCCTGCCTGGATAAATCCTCAGTATCTGAAGCACTATATGTGGATAAGTCTGTTGATAACCCCAGGGATAACCCTGTTGATAATTGTGTGGATAGTTTCGGCAGCTGGCTCACATAGGTGCCATCGCCAACCCGGCTCTCGATGAAGCCCTCCGCATACAGCTGGTCGTAGGCTCGCACCACGCTGTTGCGCGACAGCATCAGCATCGCCGCCAAATCGCGGGTGGCCGGCAACCGCGTGCCGCTGCCCAGGCGCCCATCCAGCACCCTGGCGCGCAAGGCATGGTAGAGCTGCTGGCTCAGCCCGCGGCGGCGGTCCAGGACAATACCCGCGGGGTCGAAAGGCAGAGGATGGCAACGTTCGCTCATGAAATTGGACCTATGAAAACAGCCGTGAATGGCTCTTACCTAGAGCCAATAGCCTGCCTAGCATGGGGTCATTCAGCAAGGACATCCAGCATGTACAACAACAAGTCCCACCAGGAACACGACCTCGACCGCCTGCACCGGCACATGCTGCAAACCCGCCTGGCGCTGCTGGTCAGCCAGGGTGACCAGGGCCTGCTGGCCACCCACCTGCCCGTACTGGTCGAGGCTGGCGAAGGCGAGTTCGGCACGGTCTACGCCCACCTGGCCCGGGCCAACCGCCAGTGGCAGGACCTGGAGCAAGGGGGCGAGGCGCTGCTGGTATTTCCCGGTGCCGATGCCTACGTCAGCCCGAGCTACTACCCGAGCAAGGCGGACAACCCCAAGGTGGTGCCGACCTGGAACTACCTGGCCGTGCACGCCTATGGCCCGGTCGAAGTTATCCACAACGCCCAGTCGTTACTGGACATTGTCACCCGCCTCACCGAACGCCATGAACAACTCCGCGACGAGCCCTGGAAAGTGTCTGACGCCCCAAGCGACTACCTCGACGGCATGCTCCGCGCCATCGTTGGCATCCGCCTGTCCATCAGCCGCCTGCAAGGTGCGCGCAAACTGAGCCAGAACCGTTCGGCGCATGACATTGCCGGCGTGCGCAAAGGCCTCAGTGCCAGCAATGACCACCTGGACAACCAACTCGCCGCGCACATGCGCGATCTCTGAAGGACAAGCCCATGACCCCCGTTACCCTGCGCCCGGTCGGCACTCACGATCACGCCGCCTGGCGCTCCCTGTGGCAGGCCTACCTGCGCTTCTACCAGACCGAGCTGGCCGACGAGGTCTACCTCAGCACCTGGCAGCGCCTGCTCGACCCCAACGAGCCCACCCATTCGACCCTGGCCTGGGTCGACGACAAGGCGGTGGGCCTGGTCAACTTCATCTACCATCGCACCAACTGGAGCATCCAGAATTCCTGCTACCTGCAGGACCTCTACGTGGACAGCGAGCAACGCGGCCTGGGTATCGGCCGACAGCTGATCGAGCATGTTTACGCGACGGCCAAGGCCGCCGACTGCACGAGGGTGCACTGGCTGACCCACGAGACCAATGCCACCGCCATCAGCCTGTACGAACAGATCGCCGATCGGCCGGGCTTCATCCAATTCCGCAAAGCACTGTAGGCCGAACATGAACGACGCATTGAACTGGAAGCCCGCCGGCACCCCGAAGGCCGAGCCCCTCGAAGGCCGTTTCATCCGCCTGGAAAAACTCGACCCGGCCCGCCATGGCAATGACCTGTGGGAAGTACTGCAAGGCCCGGGCTCGGACCCGTTGCTGTGGGACTACCTGCCCTACGGCCCGTTTGCCGAGCGCGCCGGCTTCGACCACTGGCTGCAAGGCAACGCCGCCAGCCGCGACCCGCTGTTCTACAGCGTGATCGACCGCGCCAGCGGCCAGGTCCAGGGCATCCTCAGCTACATGTCGATCGTCCCGGATCAGGGTCGCTTCGAAATCGGCCACATCGCCTTCGGCGCCGCCATGCAGCGCACGCCCAAGGGCACCGAGGCGGTCTACCTGCTGAGCAAGCTCGGCTTCGCGCTGGGCAACCGCCGGCTGGAATGGAAGTGCAACAACGCCAATGATCGCTCCAAGCGTGCAGCGGAGCGGTTCGGCTTTGTGTTTGAAGGGGTGTTCCGTAACCACATGGTGGTCAAGGACCGCAATCGGGATACCGCCTGGTACTCGATTACCGATGCCGAGTGGCCGGCCGTGGCGGTGGGGTTCGAGCGTTGGTTGAGTGAGGAAAACCAGCAGCCTCAGGGGCAGGTGCTGACGCTGGAGGCATGTCGCCTGGGTTGAAGCAGTGCGGGGCAAGTCGCATCGGCGCACCGCCGCTCCCACGCTTGCGACTTGCCCCGCGATGCAGTCAACCGATCTGCCGGTGACGACTGACCACACCCATTTTCAAGCCGAACGGCTTGAACACTGCATTCAACGACTTGAGCGTGGGGTTGCCTTCCCCCTGCTCGATCTGAATCAGCGTGCGAACCGAAATCTTGCACATCTTCGCAAACTGCGCCTGCTGCATCTTGGCCACCTCGACACGCAAGCGGCGCACTGCCGCGCCGAGTTCCAGGCTGCCGTCGGCGATACCTTCGCGCACAGCATCGATCAACAACCCGCGCACATCGATGGAAACTGTCATGCCAGCCCCCAGGCGGTCAGCCGCCGTTGCAGTGAGCCGAGGGCAATGGCCGGATGGTTCATTAGCGCATCAGAGAGCCCCATATCGGTCAGGATGTCCGGCAATGCCAGCAGGCTGCCGGCATCCTGGCGCAGGCGCTGGAAGGCCTGCTCCGGATCCATCAGGGGCGCCAAGGCATCAATTTCTGGGATACTCGTCCCATTGGCCCACCCTCAGCGGCAGGCCACGATCTACCTCATCAAACCAATTTCGCCTTGAGCTCGGCAATGTGCTCCGGGCCGATTCCGCAGCAACCGCCGACCAGACTGGCACCGCGCTGGCGCCAGTTCTGTGCCCAGCTCAGGTAGCCCGGTGGGTCCAGGTCTTCACGCAGCTCGTCCAGGCCATCATTGGCCGTTGCATCCTTGGGCTGGGGTGGGAAGGCGTTGGCGTAGGCACCGATGGCGATATCGGCACCCAGGCGCTCGAATGCTGCCTTGGCGGCATCGATGGCATCACCGATCACTTCGGGCTGGCTGCAGTTGAACAACAACACCTGCGCACCAAGCGCGGCAACGGCTTCGGCGGCTTGCGCGACCGGTTCGCCCGAGCGCAGCCGTGGCACATCATCGACGTCTTCATCCCGCAGGGTGAACGACACCCAGAACGGCTTGCCATCGCGCGGCAGCTGCGCGTGGATGGCACGCACTTCCGCGATCGAACTCTGGGTTTCCGCCAGCCACAGGTCGACATGCTCGGCCAGGCCTTCAAGCAGCGGCGTCAGCACTGCGGCGACCTGTTGCGGCTGGAACAGGTCTGGGCGATAGGAACCGAACAGCGGCGGCAAGGAGCCGGCAACCCGCACCTTGCCCCCGGCAGCATCGGCAGCCGCCCGTGCCAATTGCCCTGCGGTTTGTGCCAGGGCGTAGCCCTCTTTGGCAAAGCGCGCTTCGCCGATATGAAACGGCACCACCGCATAGCTGTTGCTGGTGATCACTTCGGCACCCGCCGCGATGTAGGCAGCATGGACGGCCACTACGGCCTCCGGCGCCTCGCTCAGCGCCAGCGCCGACCACTCCGGCTGACGAAACGGCGCACCCCGGCGCTGCAATTCCCGCCCCATGCCGCCATCCAGAATAACCAACGACCGTTCGCCCATATGCCATTCACTTATATTGATATGAATAAAATTCACTAGTTAGTACATGTTTATAACTATTAAATATCAAACATCCTTTATTCAAGCACTTTTTCAGGTATCTCCATGCGTTTACCAACCTTGCTGGGCGCCGGTCTCCTTGCCCTGAGCGCTGCCACTCAAGCCTTCGCAGGCGCCACGCTGGAACGTGTGGAAACTCGCAAGGAACTGGTCAATGTGCTGATGGAGAGCTACCCGCCGTTCTCTTTCCTCAACGAGCAAAATCAGCTCGACGGCTTCGATGTGGACGTGGCCAAGGCAGTCGCCGAAAAGCTGGGGGTGAAACTGCGCCTGGAAACACCCTCCTGGGACGTGATCGCTGCTGGCCGCTGGAGCGGCCGCTACGACATCTGCATCTGCTCGATGACGCCGAGCAAGGCGCGCGCCGAAGTGTTCGACTTCCCGGTGCAGTACTACGCCTCGCCGGCGGTTATCGTGGTCAACGCCAAGGACGAGCGCATCCACTCGGCCAAAGACCTGAACGGGCGCAAGGTCGGCCTGACCAGTGCCTCCAGCTACGAGAGCTACCTGAACAAGAACCTGGTGATCGAAGGCGCCGAAGACCGCAAGATCGACTACCCCTTCGACTTCGTCCAGGCCGCCCCATACGACACCGACAACGTTGCCTTCCAGGACCTCGGCCTGGGCGCCGGCGTGCGCCTGGATGCAATCCTGACCAACCTGGTGACCGCGCAACCTCGCCTGGACCAGGACAAGCGTTTCAAGCTGGCCGGGGCGCCGTTGTATGAAGAGCCCAACTCGGTGGCCATCGAGAAAGGCGACCCAGAATGGGATGCCAAGGTGCGCCAGGTGTTCGCCGAGCTGAAAGCCGAGGGTACGCTGGCGAAGCTTTCGCAGAAGTGGATCGGCGCCGACATCAGTAAATGAATGCACATCAACCTGCTCCCAAACCCGTCGCCACAACGACGGGCTCGCGCCTGCTCGGCTTTCGCAGCCGGCTGTACCTGACGTGGCTGGTATTGTTGCTGCTGTTCGTGGGCTTTTTCTTAAACTTTGATCTGAAATTTTCGATCATCGTAGAGAAATTCCCCAACCTTGCAGGCTTCCGGCTTGGCCCCAACGGCTTTTTGCAAGGCGCCGCGCTGACCCTGTTCCTGTGCATCTGCTCGATGTTCACCTCGGTGCTGCTGGGTTTTGCCGCCGCCTTGGCAAGGCTGTCCAGCAGTGCGGTGCTGTTTGGCCTGGCGAGTTTCTACACCTCGTTCTTTCGCGGCACACCGCTGTTGATCCAGATTCTGCTGATCTACCTGGGCCTGCCACAGCTGGGCCTGGTGCCGGGCGCCATCGCCGCCGGGATCATCGCCCTGTCACTGAACTACGGCGCCTACCTGAGCGAGATCTTCCGCGCCGGCATCATCGGCGTCGCCGTCGGCCAGCGCCAGGCTGCCCTGGCCCTGGGCATGCGCCCGGCAGCGATCTTCTGGCACATCACCCTGCCCCAGGCCATGCGCACCATCATCCCGCCGAGCGCCAACCAGTTCATCTCAATGCTCAAGGACTCGTCGCTGATTTCGGTGATGGGTGTCTGGGAAGTGATGTTCCTGGCCCAGTCCTACGGCCGCTCCAGCTATCGCTACCTGGAGATGCTGACCACCGCGGCGGTGATCTACTGGGTGCTGTCGATCCTGCTGGAGCTGGTGCAGGCCCGGCTGGAGCGGCATTTCGGCAAGGGTTACCAACGCTGAGCGGCAGGCGAAAAAAAGGGGAGCATTCGCTCCCCAGAGGTTAACCGCTTGTAGATGAAGGCTTATCTCAGCCTTCGATCTCGATCAGGATCTCGCCCGGGGTGACCCGGTCGCCCTTGGCCACATGGATGGCCACGACCTTGCCGGCGATCGCCGCCTGCACTTCGGTCTCCATCTTCATGGCTTCGGTGATCAGCACCGCTTGACCGGCCTTGACCACGTCACCTTCCTTGACCAGCACATCGACGATGTTGCCCGGCATGCTGGTGCTGACATGGCCCGGCTCGCTGGCCTGCTTGCGCTTGCTGCCGCCACCGCCGACGAACTCGTTGAGCGGCTCGAACACCACTTCTTCCGGCATCCCGTCGATGGACAGGTAGAAGTGGCGCTTGCCTTCGGCCTTGACGCCCACGCCGGTGATGTCGACGCGGTAGGTCTCGCCGTGCACGTCGATGACGAACTCGGTCGGCACGCCCTCACCGCCCACCGAGCCCACCGCGCCGGCTTCCGGAATCGGCAGCAGGGCTTCGGGCTTGAGGGAGCCGGCTTCGCGCTCCTCGAGGAACTTGCGGCCAATGTCGGGGAACATGGCAAAGGTCAGCACGTCTTCCTCGGAATGCGCCAGGCTGCCGATATCGGCACGCAGCTTGGCCATCTCCGGCTTGAGCAGGTCGGCCGGGCGCACGTCGATCACTTCCTCGCTGCCGATCGCCTGGCGACGCAGCTGCTCGTTGACCACGCCCGGCGCCTTGCCGTAACCGCCCTGCAGGTACAGCTTCACCTCGTTGGTGATGGTCTTGTAGCGCTCGCCGGCCAGCACGTTGAAGAACGCCTGGGTACCGACGATCTGCGAGGTCGGCGTCACCAGCGGCGGGAAGCCGAGGTCTTCGCGCACCCGCGGGATCTCCGCCAGCACTTCGTTCATGCGGTTGAGCGCGCCCTGCTCCTTGAGCTGGTTGGCCAGGTTGGAAATCATCCCGCCCGGCACCTGGTTGACCTGCACGCGGGTGTCCACGGCGGTGAATTCACTCTCGAACTGGTGGTACTTCTTGCGCACGGCGTAGAAGTACAAGCCGATCTCCTGCAACAGCTCCAGGTCCAGGCCGGTGTCGAACTCGCTGCCCTTGAGGGCGGCGACCATCGATTCGGTACCTGGATGGCTGGTGCCCCAGGCGAAGCTGGAGATGGCGGTGTCGATATGGTCGGCGCCGTTTTCCACCGCCTTGAGCTGGCACATCGCGGCCAGGCCAGCGGTGTCGTGGGAGTGGATGAACACCGGCAGCGACTGTTCGGCCTTCAGTGCCTTGACCAGCTCGCCGGTGGCGAACGGGGTCAACAGGCCGGCCATGTCCTTGATCGCCACCGAGTCGCAGCCCATGGCTTCCATCTGCTTGGCCTGCTGCACGAAGGCGTCGATGGTGTGCACGGGGCTGGTGGTGTAGGCGATGGTGCCCTGGGCGTGCTTGCCGGCGGCCTTCACCGCCTCGATGGCCACGCGCAGGTTACGCACGTCGTTCATGGCGTCGAAGATGCGGAACACATCGATGCCGTTGACCGCCGCCTTGGCGACGAAGGCCTTGACCACGTCGTCGCTGTAATGGCGGTAGCCCAGCAGGTTCTGCCCACGCAGGAGCATCTGCAGGCGGGTGTTGGGCAATGCGGCGCGCAGCTTGCGCAGGCGCTCCCACGGGTCTTCCTTGAGGAAGCGCACGCAGGCGTCGAAGGTGGCGCCGCCCCAGACTTCCAGCGACCAGTAGCCAACTTTGTCGAGCTTGTCGCAGATCGGCAGCATGTCTTCGGTGCGCATGCGGGTGGCCAGCAGGGACTGGTGGGCGTCGCGCAGGATTGTGTCGGTGACAAAGATTTTCTTGGACATTGTTCGGTTCCTCACAGGCCTGCGTGCGCGGCGATGGCGGCGGCGATGGCCAGGGCCAGCTCTTCGGGTTTGCGCTTGATCGAGTAGTTGGTCAGTTCAGGGTGGCTTTCGACGAAGCTGGTGTTGAACTGGCCGCTGCGGAATTCCGGATTGCGCAGGATTTCCTGGTAGTACGCGGCGGTGGTCTTCACCCCCTGCACGCGCATGTCGTCCAGGGCCCGCAGGCCGCGGTCCATAGCTTCTTCCCAGGTCAGCGCCCATACCACGAGCTTAAGGCACATGGAGTCGTAGAACGGCGGAATGGTATAGCCGGTGTAGATCGCCGTGTCGGTGCGCACGCCGGGGCCGCCGGGGGCGTAGTAGCGGGTGATCTTGCCGAAGCTGGGCAGGAAGTTGTTCTTCGGATCTTCGGCGTTGATGCGGAACTGCAACGCGAAGCCACGGTGCTGGATGTCTTCCTGCTTGATCGACAGCGGCAGGCCGGAGGCGATGCGAATCTGCTCGCGGACGATGTCGATGCCGGTGATTTCCTCGGTGATGGTGTGTTCCACCTGCACCCGGGTGTTCATCTCCATGAAGTACACCTCGCCATCGGCGAGCAGGAACTCCACGGTACCGGCGTTCTCGTAGTCCACCGCCTTGGCCGCGCGCACCGCCAGGTCGCCGATGTAGGCGCGCTGCTCGGGGGTCAGTTGCGGGCTCGGGGCAATCTCGATCAACTTCTGGTTGCGGCGCTGGATCGAGCAGTCGCGTTCAAACAGGTGCACCACGTTGCCGAAGCTGTCACCGAGGATCTGCGCCTCGATGTGCTTGGGGTTGACGATGCATTTTTCCAGGAACACTTCCGCCGAGCCGAAGGCCTTGGTGGCCTCGGAGATGACACGGGGGAAGTTCTGCTCCAGCTCTTCACGGCTGTTGCAGCGGCGGATGCCACGCCCGCCGCCACCGGAGGTGGCCTTGAGCATCACCGGGTAACCGATGCGGTCGCCTTCGCGCAGGGCGTCATGGATATCGGCGACGTTGCCTTCGGTGCCGGGGGTGACCGGGACACCGGCCGCGATCATGGTGCGGCGTGCCTCGGTCTTGTCGCCCATGCGGCGAATGACATCGGCGGCCGGGCCGATGAACTTGATCCCGCGTTCGGCGCAGATCTCCGCAAGCTCGGCGTTTTCCGACAGGAAACCGTAGCCTGGATGCAGGGCATCGCAGCCGGTCTCGACAGCAAGGTTCACCAGCTTGCGCGGGTTCAGGTAGCCGGCCAGGGGCTCGGCACCGATGCTGTAGGCCTCGTCGGCGCGCTTGACGTGCAGGGCGTGACGGTCGGCGTCGGCGTAGATCGCGACGGAGCGAATGCCCATCTCGGCGCAGGCACGCACGATCCGAACTGCGATCTCACCCCGGTTGGCGATCAGGATTTTTGTTATCACTGGAGTCTTCCCAAAGCCGTAGGAACAGACGAGCCGGTTTTACCGGTCGGCGCGTGACCAGACGTCGCTGGCCAGTCGCATATTCACCCTAGCGCCGAAGGTCAATAAACAAAAATCAATATTTGTTAGGGGTAGTATTAGCAAAAGCTTATAGTGAGGTAACAAGGTTTTGCCGGGGCACCGAAAAAAATGCGTAAGTCCTTGATGCGTATGACTTTGCGTCAACTGCAGGTGTTCAACGAGGTGTGTGATCTGCGCTCCTACAGTCGGGCGGCCGAGGAGATGGCGCTGACGCAACCCGCCGTTAGTCTACAGATCCGCCAACTCGAGGAGCTGGTCGGCCAGCCGCTGTTCGAGTACGTCGGCAAGAAGCTCTACCTGACCGAGGCAGCCGAGGCGCTGCAACGCGCCAGCCGGGATATCTTCGGGCGCCTGGAAAACCTCGACATGCAGCTGTCGGACCTGCAGGGCTCATTGCAGGGGCAGCTGAAACTGGCGATCGAATCCAGCGCCAAGTACTTCGTGCCACACCTGTTCGCCGCCTTCAAGCAGCGCCACCCGGAGGTCAACCTCACCCTCACGGTGGTCAACCGGGCCCAGGCGATCCGGCGCCTGTCGGACAACCGCGACGACCTGACCATCATGTCCATGGTGCCCCAGGACATGGGCCTGGAGTTCCTGCCCTTCCTCAACAACCCGATCATTGCCGTGGCGCCGCCGGACCATCCGCTTTGCAAGCTCGAACAGCTGCGCCTGCAGGATCTCGAGCCTCATGCCCTGCTGGTCCGCGAGCAAGGGTCGGGCACGCGCAAGGCCTGCGAGGAGTTCTTCAAGGACAAGCGCGTGCACTTCACCCAGACCGTCGAGGTGGCCTCCACGGACGCCCAGCGCGAATGCGTGGTGGCCGGCCTGGGCATCGCCCTGCTGACCCGCCACGCGGTCAATCTGGAGCTGGCCACCGGCGTGCTCAGGGAACTGCCGGTGGAAGAGCTGCCGCTGTACCGCAGTTGGTGCCTGGTGCAATCCAAAAACAAGCGCCAGTCGCCGGTCGCCCTGGCGTTCCAGGCGTTCATCCGCGGTGAACGTGCGCAGATCAGCGGGCTTGTGGAGCGTTTCTCGGGTAAGTTGCCGCCGAGACCTGCCACACCGTGATGGCTTGCAGGTCGGGGTAGTCGGCCAGCTCGCGCAGCAGCTGGCGCTGGTCGCAGTAGCTTTCGATCGCGCGGCGGAACTCCATGCGGCGCTGGTCCTTTTCCTGCTGCTTGCGAGCCTTGGCGTTGGGTTGGTACACACCTGCGTGATCATGTGCCATTGCCTGTCTCCCAAATAGGATGCGGGAGTTTCAGACTGGCCTCAGGGGTTTACCGTTTTGCGGTGAAATAGTGACGAAATGATGAAATCTGCGTATCGCTCAGTCGTCGGTGGCCTTGATCGACTTGGGGGACAAACGCAGGCTGCGCAAGCTGCGCTTCACGCTCTTGAGGTGGTTGACCAGGCTCGGCCCGCGGGCCATGGCCACGCCCATGGCCAGCACGTCGATCACCACCAGGTGAGCGATGCGCGAGGTCAGCGGGGTGTAGATCTCGGTGTCCTCATGCACGTCGATGGCCAGGTTGACCGTCGACAATTCGGCCAGCGGCGTCTGGCTCGGGCACAGGGTGATCAGGTTGGCGCCACTTTCACGCACCAGGTTTGCGGTGATCAGCAGGTCCTTGGAGCGCCCCGACTGCGAAATGCACACCGCCACGTCGCCCGGCTTCAGGGTGACCGCCGACATCGCCTGCATGTGCGGGTCGGAATAGGCCGCAGCGCTGAGCAGCAGGCGGAAGAACTTGTGCTGGGCATCGGCCGCCACCGCGCCAGAAGCGCCAAAGCCGTAGAACTCCACGCGCTGGGCCTGGGCCATGGCGGTCACCGCCTGCTGCAGCGCCTGCGGGTCGAGGTGCTCGCGCACCTCCATCAGCGTGTGCAGGGTGGTGTCGAAGATCTTCAGGCTGTAGTCGGCGACCGAGTCGTCTTCGTGAATCGCAAACTGGCCGAAACTGGCGCCAGCGGCCAGGCTCTGCGCCAGCTTGAGCTTGAGATCCTGGAAACCCGAACAGCCAATCGCCCGGCAGAAACGCACGATGGTCGGCTCGCTGATCCCCACGCTGTGCGCCAGGTCGGCCATCGAACTGTGCATGACGGCAGCCGGATCGAGCAGCACATGGTCGGCCACTTTGAGTTCCGATTTGCGCAGCAGGTGCCGCGATTGGTCGATATGTTGCAACAGATTCACGGGCTGGACTCGGTTATGATCGGCGTGCCGGGATGTAGCTTTCTTGTAGTTATACTACATGCTTGCCAACCCGCCCAGCTAAACGAACGTGGAGAGTGGTGGTTTGACGATTCCTTGCGACATCCTGGTTTTCGGCGGCACGGGCGACCTGGCCCTGCACAAACTGCTTCCCGCGCTTTACCACCTGTATCGCGAGGCCCGCCTGCACAACGCCGTGCGGATCATCGCCCTGGCCCGGCGCCACCTGTCGCGCAACGACTACCTCAAGCTCGCCGAACGTCATTGCCGGGCGCAGATCGCCCGCCAGGACTTCGACGAGGACGTCTGGCAGCGCTTCTGCGCCCGCCTGGACTACTTCCCCATGGACGCCGCGCAGAGCGCCGACTTCGGCCGTCTGGCCCGCTACCTGGGCGAACCCGGCGGTTTGACCCGCATCTACTACCTGGCCACCGCGCCCAAGCTGTTCGTGCCCATCGCCAACCATCTGCGCATCGCCGGCCTGGCCGACAGCGAGGCGCGCATCGTGCTGGAGAAGCCCATCGGCCATTCGCTGGAGTCGGCCACCGCGATCAACGAGGCCATCGGCGCGGTGTTCAGCGAACCGCAGGTATTTCGCATCGACCACTACCTGGGCAAGGAAACCGTGCAGAACCTCATGGCCCTGCGCTTCGCCAATGCCCTGCTGGAGCCGGTGTGGCGCAACGGCCAGGTCGACCATGTGCAGATCAGCGTCTGCGAGACCCTTGGCGTGGAGAACCGTGGCGCCTACTACGACCGCGCCGGCGCCACCCGCGACATGCTGCAGAACCACCTGCTGCAATTGCTCTGCCTGGTGGCGATGGAGCCGCCGGCGCAGTTCGAGGCCGAGGCGGTACGCGACGAAAAGGTGAAGATCCTTCGCGCGCTCAAGCCCATCACCGGCCAGGACGTGCAGGACAAGACCGTGCGCGGCCAGTACGGCGCCGGCAAGATCGGCGGCCAGGAGGTGCCGGCCTACTACTTCGAAAAGGACGTGGACAACGACAGCGACACCGAGACCTTCATCGCGGTACAGGCGCACATCGACAACTGGCGCTGGGCCGGCGTGCCGTTCTACCTGCGCACCGGCAAGCGCATGACACGGCGCTCGTCGCAGATCGTCATCCAGTTCAAGCCGGTGCCCCACGAGTTGTTCAGCGGCGGACAGGTCAACCAGTTGCTGATCCAGCTACAGCCGGAGGAGCACATCAGCCTGCGCATGATGACCAAGAGCCCGGGCAAGGGCATGCGCCTGGCGCCGGTCGAACTGGACCTGAACCTCGCCCAGGCCTTTGCCCAGACCCGCCGCTGGGACGCCTACGAGCGGCTGCTGCTGGATGTGCTGGAAGGCGACTCGACGCTGTTCATGCGCCGCGACGAGGTCGAGGCCGCCTGGGCCTGGATCGACCCGATCCTGCAGGGCTGGGAGGAACACTTCCAGGCGCCACGCCCCTACCCCGCCGGCAGCAATGGCCCGGAACAAGCCAACAGCCTGCTGACACGCCAAGGCCAGGCCTGGCATTTTTAGCGCAACAGGTCGGCCGTCGAGCGATCAAGCAACGCGCGGAACGAGGTCGCGTCCACCGGCCGGCTGATCAGGTAGCCCTGCACCTCATCACAACCATGCTCGCGCAGGAACTGCAGCTGCTCGCGGGTTTCCACCCCTTCGGCCACCACTTTCAGTTGCAGGCTCTTGGCCATGGCGATAATCGCCCGGGTAATGGCCGCGTCCTGTGAGCCTTCGAGCAGGCCGCGGATGAAGGCCTGGTCGATCTTCACGTAGTCGACCGGGAAGCGCTTGAGGTAGCTCAGCGACGAATAGCCGGTGCCGAAGTCGTCGATGGCCAGCTTCACTCCCAACGCGTGGAGCTGCTCGAAGGTGGTGATGATGTGCTCGACGCTGTCCAGCAGCTGGCTTTCAGTCAGTTCCAACTCCAGCAGGTGCGGCGCCAGGCCGGATTCCTGCAGGACCTGGCGCACCAGGCTGACCAGCTTGCCTTGGCGCAGCTGATACACCGACAGGTTGACCGAAACGCGCACCTCCAGGCCCTGGCGCAACCATTCGCACGCCTGCCAGCAAGCCTGGCGCAGCACTAACTCACCCATGGGCGCGATCAGCCCGGTCTCTTCGGCAAGCCCGATGAACTCGCTGGGCGGCACCATGCCCCACTCGGGGTGCTGCCAGCGCACCAGCGCCTCGGCCGCGTGCAACTGGCCGGTGCGCAGGCACAGCTTGGGTTGGTAGTAGACCAGTAACTGGCGATCGTCGATGGCCTTGCGCAGCTGGTTCTCCAGTTGCAGGCGTTCCAGAGTGCTGGCGCGCAGGCTCTCGGTGTAGAACTGAAAGCTGTCGCCGCCCAGGTGCTTGGCGTGCTGCTTGGCCATGTCGGCCTGGCTGACCAGGGCATTGAGGTCCTGGGTGGCGTCGGACAACAGGCTGATGCCCACCGATGCACTGATCACCACCTCGTGCCCGCCGACGCGCTGGGGCACACGCAGCTTGTCGAGAAGCCGGGTGGTGACGCGCACCAGGCTCGACAGGTTGGTGTAGCCGTCGAACAGCACGGCGAACTCGTCGCCGGACAGGCGCGCCACGGTGTCGGCCTCCGGCACCGCGTTGGCCAGGCGCTGGGCCATCTTCTTGAGCAACTGGTCCGCCAGTTCGTGGCCCAGGCTTTCGTTGAGCAGCTTGAAGCGGTCCAGGTCCACATGCAGCAGCGCCAGGCTGCGGCCGTTCAGGCGCATGCGCTGCGCCGCCTCGTGCAAACGCAAGCGGAAAAGTGCGCGGTTGGCCAAACCGGTGAGGTCGTCGTAATGCGCCAGGTAGCGCAGGCGCTCCTCGGATTCGCGGCGTGCGGACAGGTCGGAGAAGAAGCCGACGATATTGACGATTCGTCCCCGAGGGTCATTCACGCTGTTCAGTTGCAACCACTGCGGGTAGAGCTCGCCGTTCTTACGCGCCTCGACCAGCTCGCCCTGCCAGTGGCCCTGCTGCTCCAACGCCTGGTCGATGGCCTGGCTGTGGCGGCGGGCATCGCGGCTGCAGGGCAGCTCCAGGGCGTTGCGGGCGATCAGCTCGGCCCGGCCGTAGCCGGTGACATCGCAGAAGGCCTGGTTCACCGCCAGCAACTGGAAGTCCGCGTCGAGAATGGCGATCCCTTCGCTGGCCGCCTCGAACACCGTCGCGGCCAGGCGCTGCTGCTCTTCCTGTTCCTTGCGCGCGGTGATGTCGCGGCGGGTGCCGAGCATGCGCAGGACCTTACCCTGGCCATCGGACTCCACCGCCCGCCCGCAGTCCTCGATCCAGCACCAGTGCCCCTGGGCGTGGCGTACCCGGTACTCGACCCGGTAGTCCTCGGTGCGCCCCTTGAGGTGCTCGACCAGCGTGCGTCGCAGCACGGGCAGGTCGTCGGGATGCAGCCGCGGCTTGAGGTCGGCGCGCACCGAGCGTACCTGCTCCGGATCCAGGCCGAACAGCGCATGCAACTGGGTGTGATGGACCTCGTCGGTTTCCAGGTTCCAGTCCCACAGCCCAAGTTCGCTGGCCTGCAAGGCCAGGGCCAGGCGCTGCTCGCTCTTGCTCAGGGCCTGGTTGGCCAGGTCCAGCTCATGACTGCGTTGGGCCACGCGCTGCTCGAGGCCGGCATGGGCCTTGCGCAGGTCGTCCTCGGCCCGTCGCCGTTGGGCGATCTCTGCGTTGAGCTGACGGTTGAGGCCCTCACCATGACGCTGGGCGTTCTGCAGGTGCTCGATCAGCGCCTGGTTCTGGAAGCGGCGCAGCAGGCCGCGCTCTATCAGGCGATTGACCTGCCAGGCCACCACCATCAGCGCCACCAGCAGGATCAGCCCCAGCCAGCCCCAGCCGCGCTGGTGTCCGGCATCATAGACGAATAGAAACGCGATCGGCGGCAGCAGGCACGGCAGGGCGAAGCTGAGAAACGCCGGCAGGCTGACCGCGTAGGCGACACTGGCCGACAACGCCGCCGCGCCGAGCAGGCCGAAGACCCAGGCCTGCTGCACGAAGTTGTCCGCCGGCGCCAGGGCGATCACCGCGCAGGCCAAGGTCAGGCCACTGAACGCCGAGCCGAGCAGGAACATGCGCCGCCAGGTCGGCTTGGCCTGGCGCGCCGGCGTCGCCGCGTCGAAGGCCGCCACCTGGATCACCCGAAGCGCCACCAGCGCCACCAGCCAGGCCATCCAAACCCCGACCAGCAAATAGCGCGCAGGGCTCCACAGCAGCCAGGCGCAGAGCAGGCCGTTGAGCAACATGAACAAGGTGGGCAGCAACGAGCCCTGGTACAGCAGGCGAGTACGCTCGATCGACAGCTGGGTGGCGAATTGCCTGCGAACGCTCCTTGTCGTCTCCGGCGATGCTCCGATCGCCGCGCAATCCTGGGTCATATTGGCTGGGTTCTTTTGTCTTCTTGTTATGGCTGACCGCAAATGTGCAGGGAGCATACACAAGCACCGCGTCGGACCAAACTGCTCTGCGTCATGATTTCGAAAATGTCTGCTGCGTCCAGGTCTGACCGCTCAACCACGGGTACCGGACAAGTCCACCGATGAACGGTCGCGCGCCCATCCGGCGATTTGCGTCCGGGGCGTTTGCCCCTGCCTTCGCACGGCCATAGAATGCCCGGATGCATAATGACGACCTCTCCCTCCTGCTGAACTCCCTCAACGACGCTCAACGCCAGGCCGTGGCGGCCTCGGTGGGGCGCCAACTGGTGCTGGCCGGCGCCGGCTCGGGCAAGACCCGCGTGCTGGTGCACCGCATCGCCTGGCTGATCCAGGTCGAACAGGCCTCGCCGCACTCGATCCTGTCGGTGACGTTCACCAACAAGGCCGCGGCGGAAATGCGCCAACGGATCGAGCAACTGCTGGGCATCAACCCGGCTGGCATGTGGGTCGGCACCTTCCACGGCCTGGCCCACCGCCTGTTGCGGGCGCACTGGCAGGAAGCGGGGCTGGCGCAGAACTTCCAGATCCTCGACAGCGACGACCAGCAGCGCCTGATCAAGCGGGTGATCCGCGAGATGGGCCTGGACGAGCAGAAATGGCCGGCGCGCCAGGTCCAGTGGTTCATCAACGGCCAGAAAGACGAAGGCCTGCGCCCACGGCACATCCAGGCCAGCGGCGACCTGTTCCTGGCCACCATGCGTGACATCTATGTCGCGTACGAGCAGGCCTGCGATCGCGCCGGGGTCATCGACTTCTCCGAGCTGCTGCTGCGTGCCCTCGACCTGTGGCGCGACCACCCGGACCTGCTCAAGCACTACCAGCGCCGCTTCCGCCACCTGCTGGTGGACGAGTTCCAGGACACCAACGCCGTGCAGTACGCGTGGTTGCGCCTGCTGGCCTCCGGTGGCGACAGCCTGATGGCGGTGGGCGACGACGACCAGTCGATCTACGGCTGGCGCGGCGCCAAGATCGAGAACATCCACCAGTACACCGCCGACTTCCCGGACGCCGAGCTGATCCGCCTGGAGCAGAACTACCGCTCCACCGGCGGTATCCTCAAGGCTGCCAACGCCCTGATCGCCAACAACAGCGGGCGCCTGGGCAAGGAGCTGTGGACCGACATGGGCGAGGGCGAACCGCTCACGCTCTATGCCGCGTACAACGAGCACGACGAGGCGCGCTACGTGGTCGAGACCATCGAAAGCCTGGTCAAGCAGGGCAACGCGCGCAGCGAGATCGCCATCCTCTATCGCTCCAACGCCCAGTCGCGGGTGCTGGAAGAGGCCCTGCTGCGCGAACGCATCCCCTACCGCATCTATGGCGGCCAGCGCTTCTTCGAGCGCGCCGAGATCAAGAATGCCATGGCCTACCTGCGCCTGCTCGAAGGTCGCGGCAACGACGCGGCGCTGGAGCGGGTGATCAACGTGCCGCCACGGGGCATAGGCGAAAAGACCGTCGAGGCCATCCGCGACCACGCCCGCCACAGCCAGCTGTCGATGTGGGAAGCCATGTGCCAGCTGCTCGCCGCCAAGGCCCTCAAGGGCCGCGCCGCCAGCGCCCTGGGCGCGTTCATCGAGCTGCTGGAGAACCTCGCCACCAAGGTGCTGGACATGCCGCTGCACCTGATGACCCAAACGGTCATCGAGCAGTCCGGGCTGATCGTCTATCACCAGGAAGAGAAGGGCGAGAAAGGCCAGGCCCGGGTGGAAAACCTTGAGGAACTGGTCAGCGCGGCGCGCAACTTCGAAACCAGCGACGAAGACGCCGACCTCTCGCCATTGTCGGCGTTCCTCGGCCACGCCTCGCTGGAGGCCGGCGACACCCAGGCCGACGAGCACGAGGACAGCATCCAGCTGATGACCCTGCACAGCGCCAAGGGCCTGGAGTTCCCGTACGTGTTCCTGGTGGGCATGGAGGAAGGCCTGTTCCCTCACAAGATGAGCCTGGAAGAGCCCGGCCGCCTCGAAGAGGAGCGCCGCCTGGCCTACGTGGGCATCACCCGGGCCATGCGCCAGCTGGTCATGACCTACGCCGAGACCCGCCGCCTGTATGGCAGCGAGACCTACAACAAGGTATCGCGCTTCGTCCGGGAGATCCCCGCCGGGCTGGTGCAGGAGGTGCGTCTGTCGAATACCGTCAGCCGTCCGTTCGGCGGCGCGAAGACGCCGGCCAGCAGCCTGTTCGCCAACGCCAGCATCCCGCAGACCGCCTTCAGCCTCGGCCAGCGGGTGCAGCATGCGGTGTTCGGCGAAGGCGTGATCCTCAACTTCGAAGGATCTGGCGCCCAGGCACGGGTGCAGGTGAACTTCTCCGAGGGCAGCAAGTGGCTGATGCTGGGCTACGCCAAGCTGGAAGCTATCTGACCGAATCGAACGAAACGCCCCTGTAGGAGCAGCCTTGCGTCGCGGCAGGGGCGCGCAGCGGCCCCAGATTCCGAGCCGCCATTGAAATTGCTGGGGCTGCTACGCAGCCCTTTCGCGACGCAAGGCCGCTCCCACAGGGGGCAGTTTCCCAGCTCAAAGGGCTGGGCGATCACCTACAGGTGAACGCATAGATCCGGTCAGTCAGGCAAAAGCTCGAAACATCTTGTCGCTGGCTATGTCTGTCAGTTCATGTGCACCATGACGCGCGTGCAATCCACACAAACGGGAATCCCCTTCTTATGCAACGTTTTCTTAGCATCGCTCTGGCGCTCTGCGTCGGCCTGACGCTGAGCCTCGACGCCAACGCCAAGCGCTTCGGTGGTGGCAAGAGCTCGGGCTCCGCGCCTATCCACCAGACCCGCCAGGCCACCCCGACCACGCCTGCCGCCGCCCCGACCGCTCCTGGTCGCGCACCAGCCGCCGCCAGCGGTGCCTCGCGCTGGCTGGGCCCACTCGCCGGCCTCGCCGCCGGTGGCCTGCTGGCCTCCATGTTCATGGGCGACGGATTCGATGGCATGCAGATCCTCGATTTCCTGATCATGGGCCTGATCGCCTTCCTGGTCTTCCGCTTCATCGCCGCGCGCCGTCGCCAGCAGCAGCCGCAACACGCTGCCGCCGGCCACGCCCCGTACCAGCGCGAAGCCCAGCCGCAGGCCGCCCCGCAGTCGATCTTCGGCGGCTCCGCCGCGCCGGTCGCCTCGCCTGTGATCAACGCTCCGGCCTGGTTCAACGAAGCCAGCTTCCTGTCCGCCGCCCGTTCGCACTTCCAGTCGCTGCAGCAGCACTGGGACGCCAACGAGATGGACAAGATCGCCGAGTTCGTCACCCCGCAGATGCTCGAGTTCCTCAAGCGCGAGCGTGCCGAGCAGGGTGAAGGCTTCCAGTCCACCTACATCGACGACCTCGATGTGCAACTGGACGGCGTCGACGAGCGCGCCGACCAGACCGACGCCACCCTGACCTTCCGTGGCGTGTCGAAGACCTCGCGCTTCGATCAGGGCGAAGCCTTCAGCGAAAGCTGGCACATGGTTCGCGCCCATGGCGAAAATCAGCCTTGGCTGCTGGCCGGTATCCGCCAAAACGGTTAACCGTCGCACGTTGCAGAAAAAACCCCGGGCCTGTCCCGGGGTTTTTGCTTTTGCCAGAGCGGCCTACTAGGGTATAACGCGCAGCGTTGTCATAAGGTCAGAGGATGTGAACCGTGGAAGAAGTGATCGAACAACTCCGTGAAGCCAACGAGCCGGTACCGGTGCCGCTGGAACTGCCGGACGAGGATCAACTGGTCGAGATCGAGGAAGAGCTGTTCATCAACATCCCGTTCGTGTTCAAGGAATACCTGCTGACCGTCAGCGACGTGGTGTATGGCAGCCTCGAGCCGGTGACCGTGACCGATCCGCAATCCCACACCTACCTGCCGGAAGTGGCGGCCAACGCCTGGGACGCCGGCGTGCCTCGCGACCTCATTCCCATCTGCCAGGACGGTGACGACTACTACTGCGTCGAAGAGGACGGCACCGTTGTGCTGTGGTCGGGTGAAGAAGAAATCGTCACCGAGGAAAGCTGGGAATCGGTCTGGCACTGGGCACGGGATGTCTGGCTGGAAAGCTGAATGAGAAATACCCGCATAAAGTGATGGCTTATTGCTACCCATCACTCGTAGAATCGCCAGGCTCTCTGCGCCTGGCGACACTGCTACCGCTCCATCCCCTCGGACGACGGTGAAATCTTGCGCAGAAAGCGTTAGCCGCCTGCTCAGTGCGAATGATCGCGGCTGTTCTCCAACGTCTCCAGCAACGCCACCTGCATCCGCGTATGCACCCGGATCAGCCAGCGCCACAGCAGCGCCACCACCACTGCCGCCACAACGACGATGACCAGCAGCAGTTCGCTGGTCGGCAGGATGCTTGCCGACAAGGCCGACAGCAGCAGGAAGATCACCAGCAGTGACAGCAGCGGAATCACCTCGGCGATCACCCGCCGTACCCGCTGGGTATGCCGCCCTGCCATCTCGGGTTTGACGCCCATCTCCGCCAGCAACATCGACAGCGCCTTGAGCTTGCGATACGCCGCGATCAGGAACGGCAGCGACAGCAGCAATGCCGCTCCCCAGATCAGCGCCTTCTGCTGGCCGGCATCCGCCACCCACTCGCTCAACCAGTTACCGATGCGCCCGGCGAAATAACCGCCACTGAAGAAGATCGCGATCACCAACGCCAGGTTTACCCCGACCTGCAGCAGAATGCGTCGGATCATCGCCGCCAGCATGGCCCCCTCGCCCTGCGGCTGGATGCTGCGCAACCATTCGCCGTACAGCGACAGCACCCGTGCCACGCGGCTCGGCACCACCTTGCCCAGCCTGATAGACAACGGATCGGCGGCACGGATCAGGTACGGCGTCAGCAAGGTGGTGATGGCCGACACAGCCACTGCGACCGGATAGAGAAAGTCGCTGGTGACCTGCAAGGTCACCCCCAGGGCGGCGATGATGAAGGAGAACTCGCCGATCTGCGAAAGCCCCATCCCCACGCGCAACGAGGTGCGCCCGTCGTTGCCGGCGATAAACGCGCCCATGCCACAGGAGAGCATCTTGCCCAGTACCACCGCCAGGGTGATGACCACGATCGGCCAGGCGTACTCGACCAGGATCGACGGGTCGATCATCAGGCCGATGGCGACGAAGAAGATGGCGCTGAACAGGTCGCGAACTGGCTCGATCAGCCGTTCGATCTTCAGCAACTGGCGCGACTCGGCCATGATCGCGCCGATCAGGAAGGCACCGAGCACCATGCTGTATTCGAGCTTGACCACCAGCAGGCAGAAGCCAAAACACAGGCCCAGCACGGTGATCAGCAGCATCTCGTTGCTTTCGAATTTCGCCACGTAGGCCAGCAGCCGCGGCACCAGCAGGATGCCGATGACCAGAGCAACGATCATGAACAGCGACAGCTTGCCCACGGTAGAGAACACTTCGCCGGAGCTCACCGAGCCGCTGACGGCAATGCCCGACAGCAGCGCGATGATGCCGATGCCGAGGATGTCCTCGACGATCAGCACGCCGAAGATCAGCTGGGCGAAACGCTCGTTTTTCATCTTCAGGTCGTTGAGCGCCTTGACGATGATGGTGGTCGAGGAGATCGCCAGGATTGCCCCGAGGAACAGCGAATCCATGGTGTTCCAGCCGAACCAGCGACCGATCTCGAACCCGATCCAGATCATCAGGACGATTTCCAGGAACGCCGCGATGAAAGCCGTGGCGCCAACCTTGAACAGCTTGCGCAGGCTGAACTCCAGGCCCAGGCAGAACATCAAGAAGATCACACCAAGTTCGGCCAGCGTCTTGATGGTGTCTTCGTCGTGGATCAGACCGAACGGCGGCGTGTGCGGGCCGATGATGAAGCCGGCGACGATGTAGCCCAGCACCACCGGCTGCTTGAGGCGATGGAAGAGGATGGTGACCACCCCGGCAACCAGCATGATCACCGCCAGGTCCTGGATGAAGCTGATGGCATGCATGGCGTGATACTCCTTGTTTTCGGTGCACGGGGCGAACCGCTCCTCTGCCGGACGATCCTTCGGCGCGGAGCAGGCACATACTGTTGTGATAGACGCAAAAGCCCACGTTGCATGGGCGTCGTCAGGTTAACATCGCGCCTTGCCACAAAATGCCGATGCAATATGCAGAAACAGATCGGCCGATTCGACACCGCCGATGGCAAAATTGGCGTGACGATGGAGCGTCAGCCGACGTCCCGTACCAGGATGGGAAACCTCAACGAGGGGAAACAGAAGTGTCTGCAGATACCCGCCCCGAATCCGTGCAAATTCACCGTGAGCTCTCTATGGAACCTGGAAACGCCCAGCTGACCATGACCGTCCTGATGACACCGGACATGGCCAACTTCTCTGGCAACGTACACGGCGGCACCCTGCTCAAGTACCTCGACGAAGTCGCCTATGCCTGCGCCAGCCGCTATGCCGGCACCTATGTGGTGACCCTGTCGGTGGACCAGGTGATCTTCCGCGAACCGGTTCATGTCGGCGAGCTGGTGACCTTCCTGGCCTCGGTCAACTACACCGGCAACACCTCGATGGAGGTGGGCATCAAGGTGGTCACCGAGAACATCCGCGAGCGCTCGGTGCGCCACTCCAACAGCTGCTTCTTCACCATGGTCGCGGTGGACGACGACCGTCGCCCGGTGAAGGTACCACCGCGCCAGCCGCAGAGCAGCGAGGAGAAGCGCCGCTTCCTGCAGGGTCAGCAACGCCGTCAGATCCGCCAGGAGCTGGAACAGCGCTACCAGAACCTCAAGACTGATTCGATCTAACAGAGCAAACGCTGCGCCTCGAAGCGCACCCGCGGGTGGGCGATGCGGTCCTGGGCTCGCACCAGTTGCAGTTCATAGCGGGTGCAGGCCTGGGTTTCCAGCAGCACTTCATGCACGGCGGCGGCGGTGAACTCGAAAGCCTGTAGCCAGTCGTCGCCCAGTAGCACGCGGGCGAGGAACAGCCCGGAGGTCAGGTCGCCCACCCCCACCGGCTGGCGTGGGAAGGCCAGCAAAGGCCGGCGCAGGTGCCAGCTGGCATCGCGGGTCACCAGCAGCATCTCGAAGGCATCGTCCGCCCGCTGTGGATAATTCAGGTGCTTGACCAGTACCACCTGCGGCCCGCGCTCCAGCAACCCGCGCGCCATGCCCACGCAATCTTCCAGCGACTGCGCGCGACGGCCACAGAAGCTGTCCAGCTCGAGCTGGTTCGGGCACAGGATATCGGCCTTGGCGACCGCCTCCTCGAGCAGGAACTCGCTGACCTGCGCCGGCACGATGCAGCCCTTCTCGGCATGCCCCATGACCGGGTCGCACAGGTACAGGGCCTTGGGATTGACCGCCTTGATCCGCTCGACGCCGGCCAGGATCGCCCGCCCCTGCTCGGCACTGCCCAGGTAGCCCGATAACACCGCATCGCAATGGCCCAGCTCACCGATATTGGAAATGCCTTCCACCAACGCGGGAATTTGCGCTGGGGCAAGCACTTCCCCGGCCCACTGTCCATACTGAGTATGGTTGGAGAACTGTACGGTGTTGAGCGGCCAGACGTTGACCCCGACCCGCTGCATGGGAAACACCGCGGCGCTGTTGCCGGCGTGTCCAAAGACCACGTGGGACTGAATGGCGAGCAGGTGCGGTGTACGTTTCATGCGGGACGATTCCGAAACTGTGTGAATAAGTGTGCGGCCCGCAGTATGAACCCGATTGCCATCTGTACGACAGGCCAGAGACGCAGTTAAGCTGGATCGACCTGTCTGGAGCTTACGCAAATGCTGACCCTGGAAAACCTCTTCGTCCTGATGCTGGTGGCGACCGCAGGCGCCTGGCTGTGGCACAACCACGGGCTGCGCGAAAAGGCCCTGGCACGGGTCAAGCAGCATTGCGCCAAGCTCGACCTGGAACTGCTCGACGACGCCGTGGCGCTAAAGCGCATCGCCTTCGTGCGCGACGCCAATGGCAGGAAGCGCCTGGCGCGCATCTACAACTTCGAGTTCACCGTCACCGGTGAACAACGCCACCCCGGGACCGTCACCCAGTTCGGCGCTCACACCATGCAGATCGAACTCGCGCCCTACCCGTTCGAGATCAAGACCCCGCCGCGTACCGACAACGTTATCGAAATGCAGCAGTGGCGCCAGGAGCACAACCGCTGGCGCAATTGATCAACGGATCAGCGGGCAGCCGCCGAAGGCCGCTTGCAGGGCCTGCAAGGGCTGCGGCTGATCGAAAATCAGCTCGATGCGCGAGTCCTTGCGCCATTCGCTGGAACGCCATTCCAGCGTCCCGCCTTCAAGGCCATTGAACGACTGCCAGCCTTCGGTGCTGTGGATAACGCCCTTCGCCCGGCGCCACGGCCATTGTTCAAGAACACCGCGCAGCACGGCCGCGTCGAGGCATTGGTCGGGATGCCAGCGCCAGCCGATGCTCCAACCTCCCTCCCCCTGCTGAAAATGGCAGATCGGCTGTCGTGGATCGGTCCACAGGGTGGGCAACGGCACTGCATCGTTATCCACAGGCAGGCGGCCATGGTCGACTGTACCTGCCGCCACGAGGGTTGAAACAGGCAATGCAGCAAGCGGCAGTGTCCCGTGGTCCGTCCAGCGCGCCGGTATGGCGGGTAGTGATGCAGTTATCGACAAGCGTGCGGCTTCATCCACAACGCTCGCCTTGTTGAACACCAGCAACCCCACCTTCGTCAGTGCCTGGTGCTGAGCCTCAGGCAGGACGTCACCCCGGGACAGGGCCGCGGCATCCAGCACCATCAGCATTGGCTGCACCGACAGTACGCCAGTCCAAGGTGCGCGTCCCAGTTGTTCCAGCAACTCGACCGGGTGACCGAGGCCGGACGGTTCGATGAAAAGGCGGTCCGGGCGCGCCTTGCGCAGCAAGCGGCCAAGCCCCACTTGGAACGGTGCGCCATTGACGCAGCACAGGCAGCCTCCCGCCACTTCACCGATGGCGATGCCCGCCTCGTCGCGGCTGAGCAAGGCGGCATCGAGGCCGATCTGACCGAACTCGTTGACCAGCACGGCCCAGCGCTCGCCGGCTGGACGCTGGTCCAGCAGGTGGCGGATCAGGCTGGTCTTGCCGGCGCCGAGGGGGCCGGCGATCACATGGGTGGGAATGTTATGCAGCATGGCTCGGTATCGGGATGGCTTGATGGCAGTCTATACCGCCGGGCCCCGCGATTCATGCCAACCAGTCCAGGCTCAGCAACAATCGGCGCTCCCCGGCAGGCGTCAGCGGTGACCGGTGAACCAATCCCGCGCCCTCGTTGCCCAGCCACTTCTCGCCCTTGAGCAGGGCCACCTCTCCCGCCGCCAGGCGCCGAACTTTATCCACAGCCGGTAACGACTGCTGCAAGCGCGCGCGATCGATCGCTCCCTCCGCCAGCCATTCGCTGCCCGCGCCGGCATAGGTACTGAGCAGGCGCACCGGCACATGGTCCACATGCATGCGCGGGCACATCGCCCCGTCCAGTACCCGCACGCGCACACCGAGACGACGGGCGCCCAGCAGGCAGGTATAGGCAGCCACCAGCCAAGCCACATCCGCGACGAAACCGTCATAGCCGTGCAGATCGGCGGCCTCCCTGAGCAAACCGGGCAAGGCTGGCGGGTGGCGTTCATCCACCTCGATCACCCGCTCATCGGCCAGGGATTGGCCAAGGCTGAGCACCAGGTTGGCGAAGTCCTCCACCTGGGCCGGCAGGCGGCGCTGCCAGACCGCCAGGTTGACACCATCCTGAAGGATGTCGGTCATCACCTGGGGCGATTCACCGAACACCTGGCGGATATCCACAGTCATGCCACCGCGTCCTCATGCCAGGCCCCGAAAGGATCGGGCAGACGCAGCCAGGCCATCGGCCCCAACTCCATCTCGTCGTCCGTGAGCAGGCAGGCCTCCAGCTCTGTGGATAACCGCTCGAAGTCGATGTTCTGCCCGATGAACACCAGTTCCTGGCGGCAATCGCCGCTTTCCACCGACCACTGCTTGAGGATCGCCGCGGTACTCTCTTCGTCCTGCGGCCATTGCTCTCGTGGCACGAAGCGCCACCAGCGCCCCGCCAGGCCGTGACGCATCATGCCACCGGCCTGGGACCAGCTCCCAGCCTCCTGGTACTTGCTGGCCAGCCAGAAGAAGCCCTTGGAACGCAGCAACCGGCCGTTGCTCCAGGGTGTGTGGATAAAGTCGTAGAAGCGCTGCGGGTGGAATGGCCGACGTGCCTGCCAGGTGCTGGCGGCGATGCCGTATTCCTCGGTTTCCGGCACATGCTCGCCACGCAGTTCGCGCAGCCAGCCCGGTGCCTGGGCCGCCTGGTCGAAATCGAACAGGCCGGTATCGAGGATGCGCGACAGCGCCACCTGGCCCATCACCATCGGCACGATCTGCGCCCGGGCATTGAGGCTGCGCAGGATGGCCACCAGTTCCTCGCGGTCAGACTGGCTGATCAGGTCGATCTTGCTCAGCAACAGCACGTCGGCGAACTCGACCTGCTCGATCAAGAGGTCGCTGATCGAGCGCTCGTCCTGTTCACCCAAGGTCTCGCCACGGCTGGCGAGACTCTCGGCGGCCTGGTAGTCGCGCAGGAAGTTCAGCCCGTCGACCACGGTGACCATGGTGTCCAGGCGCGCCATGTCGGAGAGGCTGCGCCCCTGCTCGTCGCGAAAGGTGAAGGTCTCGGCGACCGGCAGCGGCTCGGATATTCCGGTCGACTCGATCAGCAGGTAATCGAAGCGGCCCTCACTCGCCAACCTCGCCACCTCTTCCAGCAGGTCCTCGCGCAAGGTGCAACAGATGCAGCCGTTGCTCATCTCCACCAGTTTTTCTTCCGCCCGATTCAGGCTGACGTTGCGCTGGACCTCGCTGGCATCGATGTTGATTTCGCTCATGTCGTTGACGATCACGGCGACGCGCAGGTTGTCGCGGTTGCGCAGGACATGGTTGAGCAGCGTGCTCTTGCCGGCGCCGAGGAAGCCGGACAGCACGGTGACAGGGAGACGGTTGGGCATGACTAACCTCATCGGGCAGGCGCATTCGAATCGATGCATTGCACAATGTTATATTATAACAATACAATTTCGCCAAGCCGTGTCGACCGAACGGTTGTCTGGAGAGCGTCATGAAATCATCCGGCCTCGCTGCCTTGCTGCTGCTCGCAGCACCTATGCAGCTTCTCGCCATGCCTCACACCGACCTCGCCCTGTGCACCCGCAGCGCGACCCTGCTCGCCTGCCAGGATGGCCAAGGCAACTACTACAGCGTGCGTACCGAAGGCAGCACCTTTTACCTGCGAGGCTACGAAGTAGCAGGCAAGCGCCTGTGGGCTCAGACCAACAGCCGCTACGGCACGCTGACCTTCTTCACCGGGCTGGCCAGCGACGGTGAAGCCTGGGTGGGCTACAGCCGTCGCATCGGCTGGACCACCCTCAACCGTGTCTCCAGCTCCAGCGGTCAACGCTTCAACCTGCACTGCAGCCTTGTCGGCGGTTGCCGCTGACTGCCATCACTTCAGGATCCTTCCATGTCTAGCCTTGCCCTTCCCGACATCGCCACACAAAGCAGCCAGCAGACACTGCCGCTGGACTGGGTCGGCATGTGCGGTATCGCCCTGCCGCTGCTGGTCGACGGACGCAGTCTCGGCGCGCACGCCGATGCCGGCGTGAGCCTGGATGACGGCTCAGCCCGGGGCATCCACATGTCACGGTTGTACCTGGCGCTGGAAGCGCTGGAACAGCAAGCCTTGAGTCCACGCCTGATTCGCCGGACGCTCGAGCAGTTTCTCTCCAGCCACGAGGGCCTTTCGAACGCCGCCTACCTGCGCCTGGCGTTCGATCACCTGCTCAAGCGCCCGGCGTTGGTCAGCCCGCTAGCAGGCTGGAAACGCTACCCAGTGAGCATCGACGCACAGCTGAAAGATGGAATGTTCCACGTGGAACTATCGGTGCACATTCCCTACTCCTCGACCTGCCCATGCTCGGCGGCGCTGGCCAGACAGCTGATCCAGGCGCAATTCGACCGGGACTTCGCTGGCCAGTCACTGGAGTGGGAGCGTGTTCGCCAGTGGCTCGGCAGCAGTGACGGCATCGTTGCGACACCCCATAGCCAAAGGAGCATGGCCAAGCTGCAGGTCCGTCTGGACGGCGACGCGTTCAGGCTGACCGAGTTGATCGAGACTGCGGAGGCCGCCTTGGGCACGGCCGTACAGACGGCAGTCAAGCGCGCCGACGAGCAGGCCTTCGCCCTGGCCAACGGACAGAACCTGATGTTCTGCGAGGATGCCGCCCGCCGCTTGCATGCGGCCTTGCGAACGCTAACGGGCGTAAGCGGCTTCAGCGTGCGCGTGGAACATGCAGAGAGCCTGCATGCCCACGACGCGGTGGCGGTCAGTCGTTATCGCGGGTGACCGATCAGGTACGCGGTTTGACCGTTCCACAGTCATTTCCAAGCCAGACCGCCCGTGTATCCATGCTGCCCTGCTGCTGGACCCCGGAGGCATTGAAGGTGCCGTTGACCTTGGTCAGGAACTCCCGGTCGCTGAGGAAGGTGGCCTGGCCGTTACCCTGGGCCTTGGGGCAACTGAACTGGAACTTCCAGACATTGCCATTGCGCTCGGTGATCTTCTGCGTGCAGCCCGATTGCGGATCCTGCAGCGGAATGTCATTGGTCTTGACCTGCTCCGCGGTCAGGCACGAGCGCACCCCCTTGCCCCCCACCGTGATGCCCTGCTTGGCCAGGGCACCTTCCATCATCGCCCGTTGCTCCGGCGGCAGGTTCTTCAACTGACCGAGCATGAACTCCATGTCCGGCAACGGCTTGCCATCGACCTGCATGTTGCTGGTGGTCAGCTCCCACAGGCCGGGTTGCAACATCTGCGCGTGGACCAGCGGGCTGCCCAGCCCCAGCGCCAGGGCGAGCAGTGGCAGACGAATCTTCATGGATGAAAGCTCCTCGAAATACCGGCTCTTGCCGGACTGAGCCGTTAGACGTCAAAAACGCCTGCGGGTTGCAGGCCACCCCTCGAACGTGGTCTGTTAGGCAGCAGTGCTCTCGGCAAGCAGGATGCGTATGGATTTCCACAGCCCCTACTTCTTCGGTTACTTGCTCGGCCTGATTCATCTGCTCGGCTTCATCGCCGCGCTGCATGCGGTGTTCACCGTACGCACCGCCCAAGGTGCGATCGCCTGGGCCATGTCGCTGCTGTTCATCCCCTACCTCACCCTCATCCCCTACCTGGTGTTCGGCGCCCGTTCCTTCTACGCCTACATCCAGGCCCGACGCCAGGCCAACCAGGAAATGCACGTGGCCATGGCCAACCTGAACTGGCGACCCTGGGTCGAGGAAGCGCTGACCGCCCGCGAGTCCGACAGCTACGCCGCCCTGCGCGCCATGCCCAAGCTGGGGCGCATGCCGTGTCTGGCCAACAACGAGGTGAAGCTGCTGATCGATGGCGCAGCCACCTTCGAGGCGATCTTCTCGGCCATCCGCATGGCGCGGGACACCGTGCTGGTGCAGTTCTTCATCATCCATGACGACGCCCTCGGCCGGGAGTTGCAGCAACTGCTGCTGCGCAAGGCCGCCGAAGGCGTGCAGGTGTTCGTGCTGTACGACCGCGTCGGCAGTCATGCCCTGCCAGCCAGCTACAGCCAGGTGCTGCGCGACGGCGGCGTGCAGATCGAGGCGTTCGCCACCCGACGTGGCTGGTTCAATCGTTTCCAGGTCAACTTCCGCAACCATCGCAAGATCGTCGTGGTCGATGGCGTGCAAGGCTTTCTCGGCGGGCACAACGTGGGCGACGAATACCTCGGCGCACACCCCAAGCTGTCACCGTGGCGCGACACCCATGTGCAGATCGGCGGCCCGGTACTGGCCTGCCTGCAAGAATCCTTCGCCGAGGACTGGTACTGGGCCACGCGCCAGCTGCCGCCGCTGATCCTGCCCGACGCCTACCCGGAGAACGGCGTACTGTGCCAGGCCTTGGCCAGCGGCCCGGCCGATCCACAGGAAACCTGTGCGCTGTTCTTCCTCGAGGCGATTCACTCGGCCACCCGGCGGGTATGGATCACCAGTCCCTATTTCATCCCCGACGAAGCCATCTTCGCCGCCCTGCGTCTGGCAGTGCTGCGGGGTGTCGACGTACGTATCCTGATTCCCTCGCGCCCCGACCACCGCATCGTCTACGCCGCCTCCAGCCTGTTCGCCTTCGAGGCGGTACGCGCCGGAGTGCGTATGTTCCGTTACCTGCCCGGCTTCCTGCACCAGAAGGTGGTGCTGGTGGACGATGAGGTCAGCGCCATCGGCAGCGCCAACCTCGACAACCGCTCGTTCCGGCTGAACTTCGAGATCACCCTGCTCACCGTGGACCGCACTTTCGCCGACCAAGTCGAACGGATGTTGGAGAATGACTTCGAACAAGCCCGGGAGATCACCGCAGAAGACAGCCGCGACACCCATCGCCTGCAACAGTTGGGGATGCGTATCGCACGGTTGATTTCACCGATCCTGTGACCCGGCGAGCCTTGTCGGCACGCCGGGCTACCCGATCAACGATAGAGGTCCTCACGCGTCCAAGGCAGGTCGTGGTGGCCGTCGGCGTAGGGCTTCACCGCGAGAATCTGGTGCAGGTTGATCCAGCCCTTGGTGAAGGCATAGGCGCAACCGGCCAGGTACAGGCGCCAGATACGCAAGGTCTTCTCCGGCACCAGCGCGGCGGCGCGGTGCAACTGGTTCTCCAGGTTCTCACTCCAGTGGTTGAGGGTCTTGGCGTAGTGCAGGCGCAGGCTTTCGATATCGACCACCTCCAGGCCCGCCTCGCAGATACGCGCCGTGATCATCGAGATATGCGGCAGCTCGCCGTGGGGGAACACATAACGGTCGATGAAGTCCCCCGCGCCACGGCCGACTGGGCGACCATCGACGTGCTTGGCGGTAATGCCATGGTTCATCACCAGGCCACCTTCGCGCACCGCACCGAACAGCCGCTGGCAGTACAGCTCGAGGTTGGCATGCCCGACGTGTTCGAACATGCCAACGCTGACCGCCTTGTCAAAGCGGCCATCCTGCGGCAGGTCACGGTAGTCGAGAATCTGCAGGTCGACCTTGTCGGCCAGGCCCTCCTCCTTGACCCGCTGGCGGCCCAGCTTCAGTTGCTCCTTGCTCAGGGTGATGCCGAACACCTTGGCGCCGTACTCGCGGGCGGCGAATCGTGCCAGACCGCCCCAACCGCAACCGACATCCAGCAAGTAGTCGCCGGCCTGCAGGCGCAGCTTGCGGCACAGGTGGTCGAACTTGTCCTGCTGCGCCTGGGCCAGGGTGTTGTCCGGTTCCTTGAAGTAGGCGCAGGAATAGACCATGTCCGGGTCGAGCCACAGTCGGTAGAAATCGTTGGACAGGTCGTAGTGGTAGGAAATGGCTTCGGCGTCGGTGCGCTTGTCATGGGAAGTGCGCTCCGGCACAAACTCGTCTTCATCCTTGAGCAATGCTTCGCTGAGCTCGTCGCAGACCCGGATGACTTCACCGATATCACCTTCCAGTTCCAGCTTGCCTTCAACGAAGGCAGAGCCAAGCTCATCCAGGTTCGGATGGGTGAGCTGGGTGATCAGCTGGGGCTCCTTGACCAGGATGGTAACCTGCGGGCTCGGCCCCAGGTCGAACTGGTTGCCGTCCCACAGCTTGACGCGCAAAGGTAAGTGCAGGCTCTGCAATGCGGGTGGAAGTTGCGCAAGCATTCATGACCCTCCCTTTCATTGATACGGACGCCAAGCCTCAAGGTGTCGGACGTCACCGGATCAGGGTAGTTCATTCGTGCGAAGTTTCCGTTAATCGCGACCATAGTCTAGAACTATCTGGTCCGGGTCATCCACCAGATTGTATACAATCATCATCACTCAGACTAACCTTGTGCCCCTCTTCGCTTCCTCACACTCTCGGAGTAACGAAACCCATGAAATCCTATGACGTGGTGATCATCGGCGGCGGCCCCGGCGGCTACAACGCAGCGATCCGTGCCGGCCAGCTGGGCCTGAGCGTGGCCTGTGTCGAAGGTCGCTCGACCTTGGGCGGCACCTGCCTGAACGTTGGCTGCATGCCGTCCAAGGCACTGCTGCATGCGTCCGAGCTCTACGAGGCGGCCAGCGGCGAGGAGTTTGCCCATCTGGGGATCGAGGTCAAACCGACCCTCAACCTGGGCCAGATGATGAAGCAGAAAGACGAAAGCGTGACCGGCCTGACCAAGGGCATCGAGTACCTGTTCCGTAAGAACAAGGTCGACTGGGTCAAGGGCTGGGGCCGCCTGGACGGCGCCGGCAAGGTACTGGTCAAGGCCGAGGACGGCAGCGAAACCACCCTGCAGGCCAAGGACATCGTCATCGCCACCGGCTCCGAACCCACGCCACTGCCCGGTGTGACCATCGACAATCAGCGCATCATAGATTCCACCGGCGCCCTGTCGCTGCCTCAGGTGCCCAAGCACCTGGTCGTGATCGGCGCCGGCGTGATCGGCCTGGAGCTGGGTTCGGTGTGGCGCCGCCTGGGTGCCGAAGTAACGGTGATCGAATACCTCGACCGCATCTGCCCGGGCACCGATGAGGAAACCGCCAAGACCCTGCAGAAGGCCCTGGCCAAGCAAGGCATGACCTTCAAGCTCGGCAGCAAGGTGACCCAGGCCACATCCAGCGCTGACGGTGTCAGCCTGACCCTGGAGCCCGCCGCCGGTGGCAACGCCGAAACCCTGCAGGCCGACTATGTGCTGGTGGCCATCGGTCGCCGTCCGTATACCAAGGGCCTGAACCTGGAAAGCGTGGGGCTGGAAACCGACAAGCGCGGCATGCTCGCCAACGACCATCACCGCAGCGCGGTCCCAGGCATCTGGGTGATCGGCGACGTCACCTCCGGCCCGATGCTGGCGCACAAGGCCGAGGATGAAGCGGTGGCGTGCATCGAGCGCATCGCCGGCAAGCCGCATGAGGTGAACTACAACCTGATCCCAGGCGTCATCTACACCCGCCCGGAACTGGCCACTGTCGGCAAGACCGAAGAGCAGCTCAAGGCCGAAGGCCGTGCCTACAAGGTCGGCAAATTCCCCTTCACCGCCAACAGCCGGGCCAAGATCAACCATGAGACCGAAGGCTTCGCCAAGGTCATCGCCGACGCCGTCACCGACGAGGTGCTGGGCGTGCACCTGGTGGGCCCGAGCGTGAGCGAGATGATCGGCGAGTTCTGCGTGGCCATGGAATTCTCGGCCTCGGCCGAGGACATCGCCCTCACCTGCCACCCGCACCCGACCCGCTCCGAGGCCCTGCGCCAGGCGGCGATGAATGTGGATGGGAAAGCGATGCAGATCTGATTCCTGGGGGCCGCTTTGCGGCCCCCGCATCCATCAACCGTGCGCCAACTGTTTATTCATTCCCCCATGGAAGCGCGACGCCAAAAATGGCGTGATATCCAACGGTAACGCCTCATTGTGGACAACCTTGTCCAGCAGCACACCGGTAATGGCCGACGTGAGGATTCCGGTACGGAAATGCCCACAGGCATTGAAGTAGCCCTGAACATTATCCACAGGCCCGAGAATCGGCAGTTCGTCCGGTGACCCAGGGCGCAGGCCGGCCCAGGTGCGCTTGAGGTTCACCTGCGCCAGCTGCGGCACGCAACGGATCGCGCCCTGCACAAGGCCACTGATTTCCGGGAAAGTGTTGCTGACATCGAAGCCCTTCTCTTCGGTGGTGCTGCCGATCAGGATCTCGCCATTGTCCTTCTGCGCCATGTAGCAATCGCTGGTGGTGATGCAGCCATCGAGCAGTTTGGGCAGGCGCTCGGTCAGCACGATCTGGCCCTTCACCGGCTTGACCGGAATACTCTCCCCCGTCGCCCATTCGCTCAGCTCCGCGGCCCAGGCGCCAGCAGCATTGATCAACGTGCCGCAATGGAACTCGCCGGCCTCGGCAGTGCGCACGCCCTTGATTCGCGAGCCTTCATGCAGCACGCCGGTGATGTTCACGTTCGGGTAAAGGTCGACACCGTTCTGCCGCGCCGCCTCCATGTAGGCATCACCCAGGCGGAACGGGCTGACCTGGTGGTCGCAGAGAAACTCCAGCGCGCCATTGGCCTTGAGCGTCACCGCCGGCTCCGAGGCCCGCAGCGCGTCACGGTCGAGCCAGCGAACCTGGTCGGCCAGGTGCGGGATCTGCTTGACGATGTGCTCGGCGTACAGCTGGTCTTCTTCATCCTGGATGATGTACTTGAGCCCGGTGCGTTCGAACTTGAAGTCCATGCCGTGGCGCTCGATCAGTTCCTGGTGCAGCTGTGGATAAAGCGCGTTGGACTGCAGGGCGAAGTCGAAGAAGCATTCCGGCAGGATATGCGGCGTGCTCGAGTCGACCACCACCGCGGCGCCGTTGGCCTCACGCTTGTTGCGCGAGGACATCATGCGAAAGAAGATCACCCCGCAGCCCAGCCCCACCGACTCACCGATGGCCCACAGGCCGCCGGCCGAGGCGCGGGTGGCGTTGCCCGGACGCTTGCAGTCGATCAGGGCGATCTTCAGGTTGTGCCGCTTGGACAGCTGGTAGGCACAAGACGCGCCGATCACACCGCCACCGGCAATGATGATGTCGTAATGCTTGTTCATGTTCAGGCCTCCGTGCCGAGTTGTTCGAATGCGGAAAAAGGGATCGGGTCCACCGGGAAGCGCGGACGCAGCCAGCCCACGTCCGCGCGGCCGGTGGCGCTGCGCAGGCGGTCGCTGCAGTAGCCGACGCACATGCGCCCCTGGCAGTCGCCCATGCTTACCCGGGTACGCATCTTCAGGCTGGCCATGTCCTCCACACCCTGCTCCAGGGCCAGGTCAATCTGATCGCGGGTGACGTTTTCGCAACGGCAGATCACCGTATCGGCCTGGGGCAGCTGGATCTGCGCTGCGCCGCGCGCGGTGTAGCGTTCCACCCCGGAACGGAAGCGCTTGATCGCCGCCAGCTTGCCCAGGAAGCGTTCACGGCGCTCGATCGCCTGCTCGGCATCGAGCTTGCCCATCTGCTGCAACATCGACACCGCGGCGATACGCCCGGTGAGCATCGCTGCCTCGCCACCGCGAATACCGGCCATGTCGCCGGCCAGGTGAATGTTCGGCTGGCTGCTCTGCTGCCACACGTTGCACTCGGCGCGCAGGTAGCCGTCCTCGCTGAAACCATGGGCCAGGCCCAGTTGCTGGCTGAGCTGGGTCCGCGGAATGAAGCCGTAGCCCACCGCCAGGGTGCGCACCTGCTCGCGCTGGATGCGGGTCATGTCCGGCTGCCAATCCTGGGTGTAGGGGGCGACCTGGACCTCCTGCAATTCGCCGTCACCCGTGGCGCCCACCACGCCCCAGCCGTAATGCATGGGGATGCCGTTGAGCTTCATGTAGGCCAGCATGCTCAGGCCGTCGAGGAACAGCTGCGGCTTGTTCATCAACGCCAGGCTTTCCTTGGCGATACGGTTGAACGAGCAGGCCTCGTACACGCCGGCCACCTTGGCGCCGGCGGCGTGCAGCTGGCAGGCGACCAGTGGCAGCAACGGCCCGGTACCGGCAATCAGCGTGCTGCCCAGTGGCTTGACCACGCCACTCTTGATCTGCAGCTGCAAGCCGCCGAGCAGGATCACACCGGGCAAGGTCCAGCCAGGGAACGGCACGTTGCGCTCGTGGCATCCGGCGGCCAACAGCAGGTGCGAGTAGTCGATCTCGTGCAGCTGTTCATCAGCGTCGAGGACCATCAGCCGTTGATCGTCCCCACCCACCACGCGATGGTTCAGGCGCAGGTCGATGCGCTCGGCGCAGGCGGCGAAATCTTCATGCAGCTTGGTCAGGGCCTTGGTGTAGCGCGGCCCCAGGTAGCCCAGGTCGACACCCGCGCGCAGCGGGCCCCGATAGATCACGCCACCGGGGCGCGACGCCTCGTCGAACAGCAGGCAATCCACGCCATGTTCGGCCAGCTCGATGGCGGCGCCCATGCCGGCCGAACCGCCACCGACGATCACGGGACGAAGGCTCATGGGTGGGCCTCCTCTTGCACGCGATTGACCTCGGTCTCGATGCTCATGCCCGGCTTGACGATGGTCTGGCAGGCGCGACGCTTGGGACGACCATCGATCTGCACCAGGCAGCAATGGCAGACGCCCATGCCGCAGAAGGCACCGCTGAGCTGACCATGATCGTTGCGCGCCAGCTGGCGCAGGCCAACGGCGTTGAGCACACTGAGTACGGTTTCGCCGGCACTGGCGACCGCAGGCAGGCCATTGACCAGCAGGGTCATTTCAGCGCCTTCCAATGGCTGGATATCGTGCTTTCGTTGCAGCGTCTGCATTTCCTGTCGTCCTTGATGACTGATGGGTCGGGCGACGTTAGGGCAAACAACGAGGGAAAACATTGATCCATGCCAGAGGCAGGATTAGGAAACGTCCTACAACGACGAACGTGCAACAGTGTTCACAAACGAGAAGGCTCAGGTTGGACAGATGAGCTTGTCAGGATTGATATCGACACTGAACAAGAAAGCGTTGTCATAGCCCGTATAGAAATGTTCCTGGCGGAACTTGAACCTGCGCATGGCCTCGAGAAACTCTGGCTCCTTGCAGGCCAGGCGCTCCAACCCCGCGCGCACGCGCGCCTCCATCTTCGACTTGCGCTCCCACGGCAGGCTGCTGGAGGCCATGTCGACCTGATAGCGGTAGGCGATCGTGTCGCCGGAGATGATATCGATCCTTTCCAGCCGGGTCAGTGCGTCGACCTGCCTGGGTAGGGTGCTGTTCAGATGAAGCACGTTCTCGACCCACTGGGCTCGCTGCGCAACCCGCTGCTCCTCGGCTTTGAGCGCGTAAAAACGCCCAGCCAGCATGAGCACGAGGGTTGCGCCAATGGACAGGTAGAAGTTGCGCAGGCTGCGCGGCTTTTTCGGTGCCAGTTTCATCAACATCAGGTTTTCTCTTCCTGTAAACGAAAACGCCCCTGGCAGACCAGAGGCGATCGTGAAGATAAACGAAGAAGGGAGCCAGTTACGACTCCCTTCGTCAGCGACAGTTTTTATTGCCGTGCGACAGTCTTAATTCTCAGAAACCACCTGTGTCAGGAAAATAAACATTGTCACGGCCCCCCTTGGATTTCAGGGCCTCCAAGGAAAACCGTTCAGGCTTGAGCGAAACAAAGGTTGTCACAGCCAGGGCTCGGATCAAAAAAACTGCCACGACTGAAAGAAATAAAGGTTGTCACAAACCAGTAATGAGTAGATCGAGGCTCCTGTTTCGTGTGACGCGGGCTTCGCGCGCGGTAATCAGGGCGAAAGAGCAACGCTTACCGGCAGCCCCCGTAGGGGGCGGGACACGCATTCTGCCTAGGGATAGGGGAGGATGGACTATTTTTTAGTTGGAAGCCTCCCCCACTGGTGCATCTGCGAAAAGGGCAACCAAGGCTGAGCGTTCCTGCGGCTGATCAGAGCATGCCCCGCTGCTGGCTAATGGCAGACATCAGACCGATCAACTGCATCCGGCTTGAAAGTTCATTTTTGTCGCTCACCGCCGCCAGGCAGCTCCTTCGAAGCGGGTCCTTGGATAGAGCCGTACCTGAGCAAAGCGGTCTTAATTGTGGCAACCCCCAAAGTGTTGCCTAGGAGCTGCCTCGATTGTCCTACGGCCCCTCCATGAGATGCTTACTCTTTCCGGATTTCAACAATCGTTGCCGCACTGCCCTCCATCCGGAAGTCGAACGCCACCTTGTCCCCCACCTTCAGTCCTTCAAGCTGCTGCGCGGTCGCCTTGAACCCCATGGTCATCGCTGGCCATTTCAACGCGACCACTGGTCCGTGTGCCAAGGTGACCTTGCCCTGATCGAGATCGATGGTTTTGATCGTACCCTCCGCGTGGGCGACCGGTGCCGCTTGCTCGGCCTTCATCTGCATGTCCTTCATGCCTGCCATGCTGTCCTGGGCCTGTGCACCAGCCGCGAAAGCCAACATCAGTACAGCGCCGAGATAGACGTTTTTCATCGGGTTTCTCCTAGTTTGGAATTATTAGTTACTGCGAGATTACGGCGCCGGACTAACCAATACGCCGCAGGAACAATGAACAGAGAGAGCAAGGGGGCAGAGAGCATGCCGCCCACCATGGGCACGGCGATGCGACTCATTACTTCGCTGCCGGTACCATCACTCCAGAGAATTGGCAGCAGGCCTGCGACGATCACCGCCACAGTCATCGCCTTGGGTCTGATGCGTTGCACCGCACCCTCACGGATCGCTTCCAGTAGCGCCAGTTGCGTGCGCTCACTATTGGACTGTCGCTCGGTCCATGCGTTGTTCAGGTAGATGAGCATAATCACCCCGAACTCCGCCGCGACCCCAGCCAGGGCGATAAAGCCCACGCCGGTGGCCACCGACAAATTGAAGCCCATCAGGTACAGCAGCCACACGCCGCCAGTAAGGGCAAAAGGTAAAGTGCCCATGATCAGTAGCGCCTCGCTGAGGCGGCCGAATGTCAGATAGAGCAGCACGAAGATGATCACCAGTGTCGCCGGTATCACCCAGGCCAGACGTGCGTTGGCGCGCTCCAGGTACTCGAACTGGCCGGAATAGCTCAGGCTCATGCCAGGATCGAGCTTCACCTCGCGACTCACCACCTGGCGCAGGTCGGCGACCACAGAGGACAGATCACGACCTCGCACGTCGATGTATACCCAACCGGATGGGCGGGCATTCTCGCTCTTGAGCATCGGAGGACCTTCCGTGATGCGCACATGGGCCACGGTGCCGAGAGTGATCTGGCCGCCTTGCGCGGTGTAGATCGGCAGTTGGCGCAAGGCTTCGACCGAGTCGCGCCATTCGCGGGGGTAGCGCACGCTGATCGGGTAGCGCGCCAGGCCCTCGACCGTCTCGCCGATGGTCTCGCCACCAATGGCACCGGCAACGATGGACTGCACGTCGGCAATGTTCAGGCCATATCGAGATGCAGTCTCGCGGTCGACGTCGAGATCGATGTAACGGCCGCCGGTCAAACGTTCGGCCAGTGCAGAGGTCACACCGGGCACGGTTTTGGCGGCTCGCTCGATGGCCTGGGTCGTGCGGTCGATCTGCGTCAGGTCGCTTCCCGCCACTTTCACGCCAATCGGGCTCTTGATGCCGGTAGCCAGCATGTCGATACGATTACGGATCGGTGGAATCCAGATGTTGGTCAGGCCCGGTATCCGCACCGTACGGTCGAGTTCCTCAATCAGCTTTTCGGTGGTCAGGCCCGGACGCCACTGATCTTTCGGCTTGAGCCGCACGATGGTTTCGAACATCTCCAGCGGCGCCGGGTCGGTCGCTGATTCGGCTCGGCCAGCCTTGCCGAACACGCTGGCGACCTCGGGCACGGTACGGATCAGCCGGTCGGTGCGTTGCAACAGCTCCGAGGCCTTTTGCGCCGACAGGCCTGGCAGGGCCGAGGGCATGTACAGCAGGTCACCTTCGTCCAGCGGTGGTAGGAATTCCCCACCCAGCTGGCTCAATGGCCACAGGCTGCTGAACAAGATCGCCAGCGCGCCAACCAGTGTCATCCAGGGCCAGCGCAGCACCACTTCCAACGCAGGCCGATACAGACGGATTAGACCACGGTTGAGCGGGTTACGTTCCTCTGCTGGCAGAGGGCCGCGAATCCAGTAGCCCATCAGCACGGGTACCAGGGTCACCGCCAGCCCTGCCGCGGCTGCCATGGCGTAGGTCTTGGTGAACGCCAGGGGAGCGAACAGTCGTCCCTCCTGGGCCTGCAAGGTGAACACCGGGATGAACGACAAGGTGATGATCATCAGGCTGAAGAATAGCGCCGGCCCCACTTCGACCGCCGCCTCGGTCATCACTTTCCAGTGCTGCTCGCCGCGCAGCGACATCCCTGGGTTGCGTGCATGCCAGGCTTCCACTCGCTTGTGCGCATTCTCGATCATCACCACGGCAGCATCGACCATCGCACCGATGGCGATGGCGATACCGCCAAGCGACATGATGTTGGCGTTGATGCCTTGATGGCGCATGACAATCAGAGCGATCAGTACCCCTACCGGTAGCGAGACGATTGCCACCAGCGACGAACGCAGGTGCCAGAGAAACGCCGCACACACCAGCGCTACCACAATAAATTCCTCGATCAGCTTGTGGCTGAGGTTGTCCACTGCCCGGTCAATCAGCTGGCTGCGATCATAGGTCGTGACAATCTCCACGCCCTTGGGCAGGCTCTTTTTCAGCGCTTCAAGCTTGTCCTTGACGTGGGCAATGGCCTCCCTGGCGTTTTTGCCACTGCGCAGAATCACCACACCGCCAACGGCCTCGCCCTGACCATCCAGCTCACCGATACCCCGACGCGCTTCTGGGCCAAGTTGCACCGTGGCGACATCGCCGAGTGTCACCGGCGCACCGTTGGTGGCCAGGCGCAGGGGAATGGCGCGGAAGTCGTTCAACGTCTTCAGGTACCCTGACGCCCGCACCATGAACTCGGCTTCGCCATGTTCCAGCACGCCGCCACCGGTTTCCTGGTTGGCCTTTCCGATAGCGTCCGACACCTCCCCTTGGGTGATGCCCAGGCTGGCCATCCGCAGCGGATCAAGCACCACCTGATACTGCTTGACCATGCCGCCGATGCTCGCCACTTCAGCGACATCCGGCAAGGTCTTGAGCTCGAAGCGCAGGAACCAGTCTTGCAGGCTGCGCAATTGCGCCAAGTCATGCCCGCCACTGCGGTCGACCAACGCGTACTGATAGATCCAACCCACGCCGGTGGCGTCCGGCCCGAGCACCGGCTTTGCCGACGCCGGCAAGCGCGACTGCACCTGGCTCAGGTACTCCAGTACCCGCGAGCGTGCCCAGTACAGGTCGGTGCCGTCCTCGAACAGCACGTAGACAAAGCTGTCACCGAAGGCCGAGAAGCCGCGCACGGTCTTGGCCCCCGGTACCGAGAGCATGGTGGTTGTCAGCGGGTAGGTGACCTGGTTTTCGACGATCTGTGGCGCCTGACCCGGGTAGGAGGTACGGATTATCACTTGCACGTCCGACAGGTCCGGCAGTGCATCGATCGGCAGGCTGCGCAGCGAGAACACGCCCCAGGCCACCAGGAACAGTGTGGCGAGCAGCACCAGCACTCGGTTGCCCACCGACCAGCGAATCAGTTTCGCGATCATGGTTGACTCTCCAGCGCATTGATCTGCTCGATCACCATGCCCTCATCCCGCTCGCGAACTCCGAAGCGAATACGTTGGCCCAACTTCAGCCCGACAATCAGCGTGGGATCAGACACGGGGAAGGTCATGGTCATGCCAGGCATGCCCAGGGTGAGGAAGGGACCGTGAGCGATCGTCAGCTGATTGCCCTCGATCTGCACGATACGTCCGTCTGCCTCATGCAGTGCTGGCAGTGCTGGCAGTGCTGGTGCAGGTGGGGATTCCTGCGTGGTCATGGCCTCAATACCCTTGAGGCTGGCTTCAGAGTCGATGAGGAACTGACCCGATGTCACCACCCGCTGGCCTGACTGCAGCCCTTGCAGCACGGCAACCTGGCCGCCGCTCTCTTGACCCAGCACCACTTCCACTGGGCGGAAACGGCCTTGGTCTTCGGCCAGCATCACCAGATCACGTTTGCCGGTGCGGATGACTGCTTCGGCGGGCACTAGCAGTGTGGTATCGGTTTGCCCGGCTGGATGCAGGACGACCTGGGCGGACATCCCCGGCCGCAGCCGGCCGTCGGGATTGGGTAGCTCGATACGCAGGCGCAAAGTACGGCTTTGCGGGTTGGCGTCTGCAAGCAAAGCGGTCAGCTTGCCCGGCACGGCTTCACCTGGATAGGCGGGTAAATGCGCCTGCACTGCCTGCCCCTCGTGCAGGCCCTGGGCCTGCGCCTCCGGCACTGCGGCTTCGAGCCAGACGTTGGCCACACCATTGATCCGCGCCAGGGTAGCCCCCGGCACCACGCTCATGCCCGGACGCAGGTCCAGCGTTTGGATCACCCCGGCGCTTGGTGCTAGCAGCGTGACAAGGTTCTGTACCTTGCCAATGCGCGCGACCCGCTCGATGAGCTCGGCAGGCATTCCGGCCAACAATAAGCGTTGGCGGGCTGCGGCCTGCAGTTCGCCATCGCCCAAGCGCCGCACTGCCAGATATTCCTCCTGCAATCCTGACCATTCAGGGGTCAAGACATCGGCCAGCGGTGCGCCCTTGGCCACGATATCGCCCGTGGCTCGGCCATAGGTGCGGTCGACGAATCCTGCGGTCCGTGCTTGCAGCACACTGAAATCTCGCTCGTCGAAGGCCAGCACACCACTAACCTGCAGCGTGCGTTCGAGGCGGCCCTGGGCCACTGTCGTGAGCCGCACGCCGAGGTTCTGCTGTATACCCGTGGTGATCTGTACCGCAGGCTCTGCTTGATCCTGTGTGCCATCGGCATATTTGGCGACCAATGGCATGTCCATGAAAGGTGACTTACCAGGCTCAGAGAAGTGCTGTTGAGGGTACATCGGGTCATACCAGTACAACGCTTTGCGTTGTTCTGGTGTCGGCGCCAGTCCACTTTGGGCCTGTTGAGCCAGCCAATAGCCCGCACCACCGCCTATGGCCAGTGCGAGCGTTGCGATCAATCCTATCGACATAGGTCTCATGCCCGAACCTCTCCATATGCGAAGTGCAAGCGCGCCGCTGTCGCGGCTAATTGCCCTTGCAGGTCGATATCCTGTAGCCGGGCCTCGACCCGCTGGCGTCGTGCCGCAAGCACCTCACTCAATGTCGACTTTCCCGCCCGGTAGTCCGCCAGTGCCAGGCGAACCCGGTCCTCGGCGAGGGGCAATAGGGTCTCGCGGCTACGGGTCACTGCCCGCTGCAGGCGCTGGTATTCCGCCAGATCTGACTCCAACCGCTCGGTATGTTCACGCAGCGCAGCCTCTTGCTCGTCTTCCAGCTGGCGCACCTCAGCTTGCCGCGCAGCGATCGTTGGGTCTTGGCGAGAGCCTGTGAACAGCGGCAACTGGAAACTGACTTGCACGCTGACCATGTTGCTAAAGTCCGGACCACGACGCTGGTAATCCAATTGCCAGCCCCAATCCGACTTTTTCTCGGCGACCGCCTGATGAACCTGTGCTTCGGCTTCACGGGTCTTGGCGCCGTAGGCCGCCAGTTCGGGATGCGCGTGCAGGGCGTGCAGGTATTCCGGTGCTTTCACTGGCCACTGCGGAAAAGCCGGTGCTTGTGCATCCACGTCCTGTCCGACCCAGCGCTTGAGTGCCGCTCTTGCCTGGGCCGCCTGGCTCATTAGCAGGTCCTTTTGTTCATCCAGCTGTGCTACTTCCTGGCTCGGCGCAAGCGCATCGGCCGACGAACCGCCCCCGCCGGCCAGACGGGCCCTCACGGCGGAAGCCAGCAGGCGGTTTTCCTTGTAGAACTCATCGAACTGTTGCAGCTTGCGTTGCACCGTGTAGGTGGCCACCCAAGCCTGCGCCGTCGCCGCGCGCACCTTCAAACGCTCGAAGACAGCTTCGGCATCAGCGCGTTCGACTGTGGCCCGTGCTGTCTCGACCCGTGCTTTGCGCTTGTCGCGGTTGGGCACCTCTTGAGAAAGCCCGACCACTTGCATGGTCATGAAGTCTCGGTTGGTGCTCCAGCGATCGCTGCCCTCGATCGGTAGATTCTGTACCCCGAGGTTAAGCCGCGGATCGGGTAGTTCACCCGCTGGCACGATGGAGTGACGCGCCGCCGACACCTGCTCCTGGCGTGCCTGAAGTGAAGGCGCATTACGCTCAGCCAATTGCAGCGCATCATCCAGAGAAAGCGAAGCCGCCTGCGCCGATAGCATCGGTAGCAGGACTATCAGGGCAGCCGGAAGTATCCGTCCTGAAGTGAAACGTAGGGGAGTCATGACCATGATTCCTCGAAAAACCAGCGCACAGGCGCATGCCATCGTTCGGCCGCCAAGGCAGAACAACGGGTGTGAGGTTTACGAAGGAATCAGGCGCGCGGAGGACGCCAGTGATCTGGCGGCGCTCGAGTTACCAGGCTTACGGCATAAGCATCCGCAGGGGGCGCAGTAGAGAAGGTCAGCTGGGGTTCGAGCAAGCGGACTTGGAGTGTGCTCGCGGTTCTACATTCTTGGCCGACTTTGCAAGCTTTGGAGGCGTGCTGGGAAGACTTCCCTTGGTCCTGGTCCTGACAACAGTCGTGCTCCATGCCCGCCATCATTTCCATGTCCATCTCCTGCATTGGGCAGGGCTCGATGGGCGAGTCAATTCCCGCCATCCCGTTGAGGGGAAGCGATAGAACGAGCAGCAGGATGGTGAGCAGTCGTACAAAGCGGATCATAGTGATCGAGTGTAGGTTAAATCGATTAGCCCGGCATTAATGGTGGGCACGATCATTCATCGGCCGCGTCCTGGTAGGAAATGCAATGTGGAATGCAGTCTCACCGTCCTCCGAAGCGCACCATATCCGTCCGTTGTGTGCTTCGACAATGGAACGGGTTATCGCAAGGCCGAGTCCGGCATTGCTGGGCCCCCCTTCCCGTCTTGCCGGATCGGCCCTGTAGAAGCGGTCAAAGATTTTCTTGGCATGCTCTGGAGCAATTGGCCCCCCCCCATTTCGAGTAGTGAGGGTCACGGTGTCAGCGGTTTCCTGGATCTCTACTGAGATTGAGCTTCCTTCAGGGGTGTACCGCATAGCATTCGACAAGATGTTGGAAAGGGCACGGTCGATCATGAGTGTGTCCCCAGAGACAACCCCCTCTCCTTGGAGGTTTAGCTGTATACCCCGATCCTCAGCCACCAATTGGTAGTAGTCGAAGAGCTTAGCCACTAGCTTTTCGAGTTTGATATCAACTTGCTCAGGAATGATGAGGCCATTGTCGGCTTTGGCGAGGAAAAGCATGTCATCGATCATTCGAGACATTCGCTTCAGTTCCTCTAGATTCGAGTACAGGTTCTCCTCGTACGCCACCACATCACGTTTTTTGGTAAGCACTACCTCGGTGTGCGTCAGTAAATTACTCACTGGCGTTCTTAGCTCATGTGCGATATCGGCCGAAAAATTGGATAGACGAATGAATGCGTCTTCCAGACGTGCAAGCATCCCGTTGAAAGACAAGATCATTTCCTGAAGTTCAAGGGGCACAGGCTCCAAAGGGATGCGCTCTTGGAGTGATCTCGCGGACATGGAGGTCGCAACCTTTGTTATCTGCTCCACGGGACGCAAGCCACTTTTTGCAACCACCCACCCCAATGCCGCGCTGACCAATGCGCTAATGACCAAGCCGATACTGAACCACCGTTGCAGCGTTTCAAAGAAGTGAGCATGGCTAGTGACATCCAGCATCAGCATGACGGTACCCAGGGCTGGATCGCCTTGGATCTGAACGCGAGAGGTTACACCACGGAAATTATGGGAACTGTCTTGCCACTCCCACATATTGTCCTTTCCCGCCACCTTGTATCGGTCGGGGATTAGGGTGGTTTTGAGATCAGAAAAAAGTACGCCGCCATCCGAGGTGAGAATTTCCGCCGTCAAATCTTGGTGTGCGCCCAGCAGCGCGCGCAGTTGTTCTCGCAGCTCCTCTTGCCTCGTCCCTGGTGTTTGAATTGACAGGATGTGCCTTGTCGACTCCAGTTTCTCGGACAGTGCCTGCTCATCAAGCATGCGAAAGTGATGCTGGCTTAACATGTTGACGCTGATGCCTGCGACCACCAGTACCGAAATGACCGCGAACATGATCATGAGGGTCAGACGCTTGACCAGCGAGGATTGGGACAGCATCACTCTGGCTCATCCATCATGTAACCCATTCCACGGGCGGTATGAATGAGCTTCTGAGCGAAATCGTCATCGATCTTTGCACGTAGGCGGCGAATTGCTACCTCAATCACGTTCGTGTCGCTGTCGAAGTTCATGTCCCAAACCTGGGAGGCAATCAAGGACTTGGGCAGCACTTCGCCGCGTCGGCGCATCAGCAGCTCAAGAAGAGAGAATTCTTTGGCAGTCAGATCGATTCGCTTGCCGCTTCGGGTGGCTCTGCGCTTGAGTAGGTCTACCTCAAGGTCTGCCATCTTCATGGTGGTTTGGGCTGAGGCACTGGTTCCCCGGCGTAGTAATGTTCGTACCCGAGCTAGCAATTCAGAGAAGGCGAAGGGCTTGATCAGATAGTCATCGGCGCCCAGTTCAAGGCCCTTCACTCGATCGTCCACTCCATCCCGAGCGGTCAGGAACAAGACCGGGACGTCCTTACCTGCAGCACGAACCATCCGCAGGACTTCCCACCCGTCCAAGCCCGGCATCATGACGTCGAGGATCAACAGGTCGTAGCTCTCACTCAGTGCATTTTGAAGTGCGTCGGTACCCGAGAGGACTCGGTCAACGGTGAAACCTGCCTCTGCCAGGCCCTGCTGCAAGTAGGCTCCCGTTTTCGGCTCATCCTCAGCTACGAGTAATTTCATGTGCTCCAACCCCAAAGGTGTACATGCCCAGTTTGCAGCAAAAACACCACCTAACCAGAACCTGACGCAAAAGTAATTTAGGCATCAGGCCGCTGTCAGGCAGCCCCGTCTACGGTCATTCATGACAGGCATTTCAATCGATCCTGTCTGTCATTTAGCGGTAGCAGTGACCCTGACAACCTGATGGAGATCGTCCTGTGAAATCGCTCAAACCCATGATTCTTGCTACAGCTATGCTGATATCGTCAGCTGCGTTTGCTGAAGGTGGAAGCGACCGCGCACTTGAAAGAATTCAGTCACTTCGAGACAAGGCCGAAGCTGTGTTGATCAAGGCGGAGAAAGCCGACCCCAGCCAACGGCACGTTCATATGAAAGAACACATGTCTATGCTTCAGGATTTGATGAGCCAATTGCATCAAGACCACCCCAAAGCCGGCATGTCAAAGGATGAGCATCTCGTGTGGATGGAGAAACACGACAAGATGGTAGATGACGTCCTTGGTCAGATGGTTCGTGAACACCAGCTCATGATGGCGGACAAGGAATGTCATCCATAATCCATTCTTCGTGGCCGTTCCCCAGTGCTCCTTGGCCTTGCGGCGCCCAACCGGCGCCGTTTTTTTGGGTGACGCGTGGCTGCAGTTTTCCTTGGTCAGCCTCTCGAAAGGTCCGGAACAGATGAGGTTCCTTGGACCCTAGAAGCTGACAGATCTGTAACGTCGAGCTCAGCTACCTGAAAGCGAGGCGGGGCTATTGTTGACTCCAAGCCTACCCAATGGGCCTCCAACTGACTGCAGAGAGACTAGGAATGAACATGGTGAAAGCGCTTGTGATGATGATCACTTTTGGTTTGGCTGGCGTTGCCCTAGCTGAAGGTGGTGCCGACCGCACTTTTGCAAGGATGGAGACAGCTCGCCAATCGTCTATGCAGGCCTATCAGATCGCGCAGCAGAAGAAGGACACCGTCCCAGTTGCTGCTAAGCACCGAGAGACCAAACACGAGAATTGCTGAGTCGAGCTTACAGAAATGTAATCACTCACGAATCTTTTGTGTGGCAGCTTCAGAGTGCTCGTTCCCGCCGCATCTTGTGTATGAAATTCACAAAGCTTGCGGGAATTCTAAGGAAACGGGGTGCTGCGGCTTCGCGCAGGCCCGGATATCAGCGAATTACCTGACTCACTGGACACTACGGCATGCAAAGCAAAACCACGAGACGATCCTTCGTTAAAGGCTTGGCCGCCACTGGATTATTGGGTGGATTGGGCATGTGGCGCACGCCGGTATGGGCCGTGACCAGCCCTGGCCAAGCTAACGTGCTGACAGGGAACGATTTTGATCTGTATATCGGTGAGCTGCCAGTCAATATTACCGGAGCTGCTCGCACGGCAATGGCGATCAACGGCTCACTGCCCGGTCCCATTCTTCGTTGGCGCGAAGGTGACACTGTCACCCTTAGGGTTCGAAACCGTTTGCAGCAGGACACATCTATCCATTGGCACGGCATCATTCTGCCGGCAAACATGGATGGTGTCCCAGGCCTAAGTTTCCATGGCATCGCACCCGATGGCATGTATGAGTACAAGTTCAAGGTCCATCAGAACGGTACCTACTGGTACCACAGCCATTCTGGTCTTCAGGAGCAGATCGGAGTGTACGGCGCATTGGTCATCGATGCGAAGGAGCCCGAGCCGTTCACCTACGAGCGAGACTACGTCGTGCTGCTCAGCGATTGGACGGACGAGGACCCTGCCAGAGTACTGTCCAAGCTCAAAAAGCAGTCGGACTACTACAACTTCCATAAGCGGACGGTTGGCGACTTCGTCAATGACGTCAGTGAGATGGGTTGGTCAGCAGCAGTAGCGGATCGGAAAATGTGGGCTGAGATGAAAATGAGCCCCACTGATTTGGCCGACGTTAGTGGCTATACCTACACCTATCTCATGAATGGCCAGGCTCCGGACGGTAACTGGACGGGCATCTTCCAGCCGGGCGAAAAGATTCGTCTGCGCTTCATCAACGCATCCGCCATGACGTACTTCGATGTCCGGATCCCTGGTTTGAAAATGACTGTAGTTGCGGCCGATGGGCAGCATGTCAAGCCGGTGAACGTGGATGAATTCAGAATTGCAGTAGCCGAAACCTTCGATGTCATCGTCGAACCAGACGATGCACAGGCTTACACCATTTTTGCGCAATCCATGGATCGTACTGGTTACTCCAGAGGCACCCTGGCCGTGCGCGAAGGTATGCAAGCACCAGTACCAGCCGTTGATCCACGCCCTCTAATCTCGATGAGCGATATGGGCATGGATCACGGCAGTATGGGTGGGATGGACCATGGAAGCATGGCCGGCATGGACCATAGCAAGATGGCCGGGATGGGCCAGGACAGCATGGCTGGCATGGACCACAGCAAGATGGCCGGGATGGGCCAGGACAGCATGGCTGGCATG
>NZ_NIBE01000090.1:0-332 GCF_002205115.1 Pseudomonas sp. DrBHI1 | reverse complement strand
CCGGCATGACCGACGTGCAGCTCGCCCGTGCAACCCTTGGCCACCGGATTGAAATCGGCATCCAGTACATACATCGACAGGTCCGGAATCGCCGCACCGATCGGGCTGCCCGGCTGTTGCGTATCGGCGAAGCGGATCGGCCGGTAGGTCACATGGACCGTGGTCTCGGTGATGCCGTACATGTTGATCAGGTTGTCGCAGTCCTCGCCGAAACGCTCGAACCACGGTTGCAGTGCCGCCACATCCAGGGCTTCGCCACCGAAGATCACATAGCGCAGTGCCAGATCATCAGCACTGTCACAGGCCACCCGCATCAGCGGCTTGAACGCCGA
>NZ_NIBE01000089.1:0-295 GCF_002205115.1 Pseudomonas sp. DrBHI1 | reverse complement strand
ATTCGCCTCCCGCTACGAGAGATCGCAGCGAGTCAAGTGTTTGAAGTGAAACGAGTTCTTCGTTAAAAACCTCAAAATAAACGCTTGACAGCAAATGAGGAAAGCGTAGAATGCGCGCCTCGGTTGAGACGAAATGCTCTTAACCAAACGCTCTTTAACAAATTGAATCAAGCAATTCGTGTGGGTGCTTGTGAGTACGGACTGGTAGTCGCCAAGATTATCAGCATCACAAGTGGCCATGCGAGAAATCACATAGTCATTTGAGATTGCTGAGCCAAGTTTAGGGTTTCTTAAA
>NZ_NIBE01000088.1:32166-34816 GCF_002205115.1 Pseudomonas sp. DrBHI1 | reverse complement strand
TGCCGGCCTTGCCCTCGGCGATCCACGGCTGGGCCTGCGGATAGCGCGCCTCGTAGTCGATCACCGGCTGACCGGTGGCGGTGCGGCCAGTGGTGGCCAGGCGCATTTCCTCCTCGGTCAGGGTGTTGCGATAGGTGCGGCCGGCCTTGGGCACCACCACCACCTGGCCGAACAGGCCGTTGGCGACGTTGCCGGCATTACCTTCGCCGCCGAACGGCGCACCGCGACTGGACACGGCGAAGGCGCCCTCGCGTTCGGCGTACAACGTGTAACTGCGGGTGCTGCCGGGGGCCACCAGAAAGTTGCCGTTGCGCCCGGTGTTGGCCGAAATATCAGCGATGGTGTTGACCGCCTGCATGCCATTCACCTGGAAGCCCACGTGACGGTCGCGAACCTGTTCGTCGGCAACCAAGTGCTCGCCGCCTTCGTTCTCGACCTCGGCGCCCTCTTCTTCCTCCCCTTCGACCCCGGTTTCGTCATGGTCGATGCCGTGCTTGTTGGGGTTGGCCTGGTAGGCCAGCAGGTTGGTCAGGTTGACCGTCAGGCAGTCACCGGCGGCCACCCGCAGCACGATCGGCCGCGGGCGCTTGTCCGGGCGCAGGGTGACCTTGCCCGGCACCGCGGCGCCGCCCTTGCCCAAGGGCACCTGGTGCTCATCCACCACGTCCTGGCGCAGGGCGTACATCATGCCGTTGGCGTTCTGCGCGCCGAGGCGGTTGAACATCAGCGGCTGATCCAGCGCCACCACGTTGGCCACCAGCGTGCGCTGGCACTGCACCGCGGCCTCGCTGGAGACCTGCCAGCCCAGCAGGGCCAGCAGGAAGGTGGACAGGACCGGGCCTTTGCGAGGGGTCGACATGGGGCACCTCCGGAAACACAGGAATATGCACAAAGGTGAGCAAGGGCCATGCCAGCCAATTAACTGCTATTTTTCAATAAGTTATGAATTATGACCATGCGATTCGGGGAAAATCACCCAGTGGCATGCCCCGGATCAGGGGCTGCTACGCAGGCCTTTGCCAGCACATTCCCCGTGGGAGCCAGCTTGCCGGCGATAAGGCCAGTACAGGAACACAATGACCCCAATAGCATTTAGTGATTGAACGCCAGCGCAAAGGTGCAGTAAGCTCGGTCCCAATCACTGGAGAGCAACATGTCGAAACAAACCCGCAACCACGCCAACCACACCGGTCGCTCCGCGCACCGCGTGTTGGCCGTTGCCGGTCGTAACGCCGTTGCCAGCTTTTATTTTGGGTATTGGTTTAGCCACTAGGCGCCGATGACCCATCCGGCGCCCACCTTCGAGGGGCCGCCGAACATGAGAATACTCAAACCCCCGGTCGGCTCCCCGACCGGGGGTTTTGCTTTTCCGGACCCAAGAAACATACCGATTACCTTGAGGACAGCGACATGAACTACACCACGTACTACCGCACCTATGCATGGCGATTTAGCCAGTTCCGTTCGGGCCAGCCTGCCGCCTCCGTTCGGTCGATTTCCGGTGGCAATGCCCCACAGACACCCCATTTGACGATCAGTCGAACACCTCGATAGGGCCGACGACGCGGGCCAGAACCCGCCGTCCGCCCAGGGAAAAAACGCCATGCAAGCCTCGAACCTCGCCCTGCCCCTGACCCAACCGCACGCTGCCAACACCACCGTCAGCCAGCGCCTGCCCAGCCCGCACCTGCTCAAGCAGCAGATGCCGCTGTCCTGCGAACTCACCCAGCAAGTCCACGCTCACCGCCAGGCAATCCGCGCCATCCTCGAAGGCCGCGACGCACGTCTGCTGGTGGTGGTCGGCCCCTGCTCGATCCATGACCCGCGCTCGGCCCTCGAATACGCCGACCGCCTGGCCGCACTCAGCCGTGACGTCGACGACAAGCTGCTGCTGGTGATGCGCGCCTACGTGGAGAAACCGCGCACCACCGTGGGCTGGAAAGGTCTGGCCTACGATCCGCACCTTGATGGCAGCGACGACATGCACGCCGGCATCGCCCTGTCCCGCGGCCTGATGCTGGGCATGCTCGAACGCGGCCTGCCGATCGCCACCGAGCTGCTGCAGCCGATGGCCGCCGGCTACTTCGACGACCTGCTGGGCTGGGCCGCCATCGGCGCGCGCACCACCGAGTCGCAGATCCACCGCGAGATGGTCAGCGGCCTCGAGCTGCCGGTCGGCTTCAAGAACGGCACCGACGGCGGTATCGGCATCGCCTGCGACGCCATGCGCAGCGCCGCCCACCCGCACCGTCACTTCGGCATGGACGTCCAAGGCCACCCGGCGATCATCGAGACCCTGGGCAACCCTGACACCCACCTGGTGCTGCGCGGCGGGCACCAGGGCCCGAACTACGACGCCCAGAGCGTCGCCCTGGCCCGCCAGGGCCTGGCCAAGGCCGGGCTGGCGCCACGGATCATGGTCGACTGCAGCCACGCCAACAGCGGCAAGGACCCGGCTCGCCAGCCGGCGGTGTTCGAGGATGTGCTTGCCCAGCGCCTGGCCGGCGACCGTTCGCTGGTCGGGGTAATGCTCGAAGGGCACCTGTTCGATGGCTGCCAGGCCCTGGGCAAGGGCGCGCTGAAGTACGGCGTGTCGATCACCGACGGCTGCCTGGGCTGGGAGGCGACCGAGGCCTTGCTGCGCGAGGCC
>NZ_NIBE01000088.1:29304-32125 GCF_002205115.1 Pseudomonas sp. DrBHI1 | reverse complement strand
GCCACCGCCCGCCACATCCTGGTTGCCACCGAAGACAAGTGCAACGAACTCAAAGCACAGATCGAAGGCGGCGCCGACTTCGCCGAAGTCGCCAAGGCCCACTCTACCTGCCCGTCCAGCCGTCAGGGCGGCGACCTGGGTTCGTTCGGCCCGGGCCAGATGGTTCGCGAGTTCGACACCGTGGTCTTCAGCGCGCCGCTGAATGTCGTCCAGGGTCCGGTGAAGACCCAGTTCGGCTACCACCTGCTGGAAGTGACCAGCCGTCAGGACTAAGTCATCGCAGCCGATGACGTACCCTGTGGGAGCGGGTTCACCCGCGAATACGCCGGTCCATGCAACATCGTTGCCTGAGCTGACGCATTCGCGGGTAAACCCGCTCCCACAGTTGTTGTGTGGGTTCATGCTGTTGTGCCTGACTGCCACCTCCCATGCCGCCCCCACCCACGCCCTCACCGTCTACGCCGAAGCCCCGCGCTACCCCGCGAATTTCCACCATTTCGACTACGTCAACCCCGACGCCCCCAAGGGCGGCAGCCTGCGCCGCTCGGCCATCGAGATCGGCCAGTTCGACCATGTCCTGCCCTACATCGACAAAGGCATCGGCGTCAGCCAGGTCGATGGCTGGTTGTACGCACCGCTGGCCGTGCGCTCGCTTGATGAGCCCTACACCGTATACGGCCTTGTCGCCCAGCGCATGGAGCGCGGCCCCGATGACGCCTGGCTGCGCTTCTACCTCGACCCCCGCGCCACCTTCGCCGACGGCAAGCCGGTACGGGCCGAAGACGTACGCTTCAGCTACGAGCTGCTGATGAACCAGGGCAGCCTCAAGTTTCGTACCCAGTTCGCCGATGTCGCCGCGGTCACGGTCGAAGGCCCGCGTCAGGTGCGCTTCGACTTGAAACAGCCCCATGGCCGTACGCTCCCCCTTGAGCTGGCCGGCCTGCCGGTGCTGCCCGAGCACGACTGGCAGCAACGCGACTTCGCCAACGGCGCCGGCTTCGACAAGCCGGTGGGCAGCGGCCCTTACCGCATCAGCAGGATCGACAACGGCCGCAGCATCACCTTCGAGCGCGATGCGACCTGGTGGGCGCGGGATTTGCCGGTCGTCCGCGGGCTGTACAACTTTGACCGCATCGGCGTCGAATTCTTCGGTGACACCGAGGTGGCCCGCCAGGTGCTCAAGGGTGGAGGCTACGACTACAACCGCGAGTATTCCGCCACCGCCTACACCCTCGGCTACAACGGTGCCCCGCTGGATGACGGGCGCCTGCAGCGCGCCCACCTGGCTCCGGCCAAGCCGCAGATCGCCCAGGGCTTCGTGTTCAATCTGGACCAGCCGCAGTTCAAGGACCGCCGCGTGCGCCAGGCCCTGGCCATGCTCTGGGACTTCGAATGGAGCAACCGGCAGATGATGCGCAACATGTACATCCGCCAGCAGAGCCTGTACTCGAACACCCCCCTGGCTGCCCGCGCCCTGCCCGACGCCGAGGAGCTCAAGCTGCTCGAACCGCTGCGCGGCCAGGTGCCGGACCAGGTGTTCAGCCAGGTATTCAACGCACCGGTCACCGATGGCTCCGGCATCATCCGCCAGCAGCAACTGAAGGCCCTGGCCTTGCTGCAGGACGCCGGCTGGCATCCCCAGGGCGATCGACTGGTCAATGCCCAGGGCCAGCCGTTGAGCTTCACCTTCCTCAATGGCCAGTCGGGGATGGAACGCCTGCTGCTGCCGTGGAAGCGCAACCTGGCGCAGATCGGCGTCGAACTGAACATCCGCAACGTCGACTCTGCCCAGTACGTCAACCGGCTGATGGCCCGCGACTACGACATGATCGTCACCGGCTACCCGGTGACCCTGTCGCCGGGCAGCGAGCAGTACAACTACTTCGGTTCCGCCGCAGCCAATGATCCGGGCTCGAACAACCTGATGGTGCTCAAGGACCCGGCGGTGGACCGCCTGCTCGACGGCCTGGTACGCGCCACCAGCCAGGCCGACATGCAGCGCCACGCCCGCGCCCTGGACCGGGTGCTGCAATGGAACTACTACTGGATTCCCAACTACTACCCGCCGGGCAGCTCGACGGTGTGGTGGAACCGCTTCGGCCTGCCCAAGGTACAGCCGGCCTATGACGAAGGCCTGGACACCTGGTGGGAAGTCAGCCCCCGGGCCCTGACCAACCCGCGGATGGCCGAGCGCTTGCGGAGCATGCCATGACCACCTACATCCTGCGCCGCCTGCTGCTGATCATCCCCACCTTGCTGGCCATCCTGCTGGTGAACTTCGCCATCGTCCAGGCCGCGCCCGGCGGGCCGGTGGAACAGGCCGTGGCGCGCCTGCAGGGCATCGGCGGCGGCGCGCCGGGTGCCCGCGTCGAGGCAGTACAGGGCGAGTCCCGCGCCACCCGCGGTCTGGACCCGAAGCTGATCGAGGAGATCAAGCGCCAGTACGGTTTCGACAAGTCCGCGCCCGAACGGCTGTGGCTGATGCTTGGCCAGTATGCACGGCTGGACTTCGGCCAGAGTTTCTTTCGCGGCGCCACGGTCACCGAGCTGATCGTGCAGAAACTGCCGGTGACCCTGTCGCTGGGCTTCTGGGCCACGCTGATCACCTACCTGGTGTCGATCCCGTTGGGCATTCGCAAGGCGGTGCGCCATGGCAGCCGCTTCGACGCCTGGAGCAGCGCGCTGATCGTGATCGGCTACGCCCTGCCCTCGTTCCTGTTCGCCCTGCTGCTGATCGTGCTGTTCGCCGGCGGCACCTCGCTCAACTGGTTCCCGGTGCGCGGCCTGGTGTCGGAGGACTTCGACCAGCTCAGCCTGCTGG
>NZ_NIBE01000088.1:0-29258 GCF_002205115.1 Pseudomonas sp. DrBHI1 | reverse complement strand
CGCCTTCCTCGACGAGATCGCCCGCCAGTACGTGGTCACCGCACGGGCCAAGGGCCTGAGCGAGCGCCGGGTGCTGTACGGCCATGTACTGCGCAACGCCATGCTGCTGGTGGTGGCCGGCCTGCCCCAGGCATTGATCACGGTGTTCTTCGCAGGATCGCTGCTGATCGAAGTGATCTTCTCCCTCGACGGCCTCGGGCGCATGAGCTACGAGGCAGCGGTGTCGCGGGACTACCCGGTGGTGTTCGGCACGTTATTCATCTTCACCCTGGCCGGGCTGCTGATCCGCCTGCTGGGCGACCTGTGCTACACGGTGCTCGACCCGCGCATCGACTTCGACGCGAGGGGCCGCTGATGTTCTCGCCCATCGCCCGGCGGCGCCTGCGGCGCTTTCGCGACAACCGCCGCGGCTGGATCTCGCTGTGGCTGTTCGCCGGGCTGTTGCTGTTGAGCCTGGGCGCGGAACTGGTGGCCAATGACAAGCCCTTGCTGCTGGGCTACCAGGGCGAGCTGTACACCCCGGCGCTCAAGCGCTACACCGAGCAGCAGTTCGGCGGGCAGCTGCCGTTCCAGCCCGACTACCGCAGCCAGTACGTGCGCCAGTTGATCGAGGGCCAGGGCGGCTGGATGCTGTTCGCGCCCATCCCGTTCAGCGCCGATACCCCCAACTACGACCTGCAGGTGCCCACCCCCAGCCCGCCCAGCGCGAGCAACTGGCTGGGCACCGACGACCAGGGCCGCGATGTGCTGGCGCGGGTATTGTATGGCACACGGGTTTCGCTGTTGTTCGCCTTCGCCCTGACCCTGCTCAGCGTGCTGATCGGCGTGACGGCCGGTGCCCTGCAGGGCTACCACGGTGGCTGGGTCGACCTGTTCGGCCAGCGCCTGCTGGAAGTGTGGTCGGGATTGCCGGTGCTGTACCTGCTGATCATCCTGTCAGGATTCGTCGAGCCGGATTTCTGGTGGCTGCTGGGGATCATGGCGCTGTTCTCCTGGCTGACCCTGGTCGATGTGGTGCGCGCCGAGTTCCTCCGTGGGCGCAACCTGGAATACGTCAAGGCCGCTCGCGCACTGGGACTGTCCGATACCCAGGTGATGCTGCGGCATATCCTGCCCAACGCCCTCAACGCGACCCTGACCTATGTCCCCTTCATGCTCACCGGGGCGATCACCACCCTCACCGCGCTGGACTTTCTCGGCTTCGGCATGCCCGCCGGCAGCGCTTCGCTGGGCGAGCTGGTGACCCAGGGCAAGCAGCACCTCGAGGCGCCGTGGCTGGGCTTTACCGCGTTCTTTGCCCTGGCGCTGATCCTGTCGTTGCTGGTATTTATCGGCGATGCGCTGCGCGAGGCGTTCGATCCCCGCTCATAGCCTTACCTCGGTCACTGCAGGAGCGGCCCTATCGCGACACAAGGCCGCTCTACAGGGGCGCACGACACTTGTCTCAACGGATACGTCTTCCATGCACGACAACCTCAAGGACTACCCCCAGGTCCGCCAACTGGCCATCCGCTCGCTGTTCGAGATCATCGAGCAATCCAGCGAAGGCACGGTGATCGTCGACCGCCAGGCGCGCATCGTCTGGATGAACGAGCGCTATGCCCGACGGTTCGGCCTGCAGGACGCCGCCAGCGCCATCGGCCAGCCCTGCGAGGCGGTAATCCCCGGCAGCCTGATGCGCGAGGTGGTGAGCAACGGAAAGCCGATCCTGCTGGACATGCTCGACACGCCGAACGAGCCGCTGGTGGTGATGCGCCTGCCGATCCACGACGACCAGGGCGCGCTGATCGGCGCCATTGGCTTTGCCCTGTTCGACGAGCTACGCAGCCTGTCGCCCTTGCTCAAGCGCTATGCCAGCATGCAGCAGGAACTGGCCTCGACCCGCTCGCAACTGCGTGCGCGCCAGGCCCGCTACAGCTTCGCCCAGTTCGTCGGCAGCAGCCCGGCCTGCCTTGAAGCAAAGCGCCGCGCCCGCCGCGGCGCGACCAGCGACTCACCGGTGCTGCTACTCGGCGAGACCGGCACCGGCAAGGAACTGCTGGCCCACGCCATCCACGCCGCCTCGGCGCGCGCGCACAAGGCGTTCGTCAGCATCAACAGCGCGGCGATCCCCGAAGCGTTGCTGGAGGCCGAGTTCTTCGGCACCGCACCCGGGGCCTTCACCGGCGCCGACCGCAAGGGCCGCAGCGGCAAGCTGCAACTGGCCGAAGGCGGCACGCTGTTCCTCGACGAGATCGGCGACATGCCCCTGGCCCTGCAGAGCAAGCTGTTGCGCGTGCTGCAGGAGAAGGAATACGAGCCTGTGGGCAGCAACCAGATGCTGCGCAGCGATGTGCGGATCATCGCCGCCACCTCCATCGACCTGCAGGCGGCGATGGCCCGGGGAGCGTTTCGTACCGACCTGTACTACCGGTTGAATGTGCTGCCGGTGCAGGTGCCGCCGCTGCGCGAACGCCTGGAGGACCTGCCGGCGCTGTGCGAGGCGATTCTTGCCGAATTGGGCAGCCAGTATGAGCTGGAGGCCGAGGCCCAGGCACTGTTGGGGCGCCATGCCTGGCCGGGGAATATCCGAGAGCTGCGTAATGTGCTGGAACGGGCGACCCTGCTGGCCGACCAGCCACGGCTGGGCGTGCATGATCTGACAAACGCGCTGGGACCATTGAGCCCGGTGGCCGAGACGGCACCGCAGTTGGGGTACCGGGAGGCCTGTGCGCAGTTTGAACGCGGGCTGATTGTGCGGGCCTTGGGGCGCACTGGCGGGAATGTGCCGGAGGCAGCGCAGGCATTGGGGCTGGGACGGTCGACCTTGTACAAAAAGATGGTTGCGCTGGATATCGAGTCTCAATAAGGAGATATGTATCTCTTTATTGAGACCAGCGCGATGGTTGCGCCCGCGGCCGCCGACAAGGCGCCTGCCACATGGCGTACCGCAATCCACTGTGGGAGCCGGCTTGCCGGCGATGGGCCGCAACGCGGCCCCACTTTCTCAAATTCGAGACATCGATCTTTATAAATTCAAGATAATTCAATAATTTCAATGACTTAACAAGTTGGCACAATTCCCGCTACTGGTATTCCAACCATAAAAACAACAGTTGGAGATCCCCTTAGGATGACCGTGCTCATCGCCCTCGCTGCCCTGGCCCTGCTGATGCTCGCCGCCTACCGCGGCTACAGCGTGATCCTCTTCGCCCCCATCGCCGCCCTTGGCGCCGTGCTACTCACCGACCCCGCCGCCGTGGCCCCGGCCTTCACCGGGGTGTTCATGGAGAAGATGGTCGGCTTCATCAAGCTCTATTTCCCGGTATTCCTGCTCGGCGCCGTGTTCGGCAAGCTGATCGAGCTGTCGGGCTTCTCACGCTCGATCGTCGCCGCCGCCATTCGCCTGCTCGGCACCCGTCAGGCCATGCTGGTGATCGTGCTGGTCTGCGCCCTGCTTACCTACGGCGGCGTGTCGCTGTTCGTGGTGGTGTTCGCGGTGTACCCGTTCGCCGCCGAGATGTTCCGCCAGAGCGACATTCCCAAGCGGCTGATCCCGGCGACCATCGCCCTGGGCGCGTTCTCCTTCACCATGGACGCCCTGCCCGGCACCCCGCAAATCCAGAACATCATCCCCAGCACCTTCTTCAACACCACCGCCTGGGCCGCGCCCTGGCTGGGGCTGATCGGCACGCTGTTCGTGTTCTGCGCCGGCATGCTCTACCTGCAACGCCAGCGTAACAAGGCCCAGCGCAAGGGCGAAGGCTACGGCAGCAACCTGCGCAACGAGCCGGAAACCGCCGACGACATCGCCCTGCCCAACCCGTGGCTGGCCCTGGCGCCGCTGCTGCTGGTGGGGGTGATGAACCTGCTGTTCACCCACTGGATCCCGCAGTGGTACGGGGCCAGCCACACCCTGCAGTTGCCGGGCATGGCCACGCCAGTGCAGAGCGACGTGGCCAAGCTCACGGCGATCTGGGCGGTGCAGGCGGCCCTGCTGGTGGGCATCCTGATGGTGCTGGTGTGCGCCTTCGGCACCATTCGCCAGCGCCTGGCCGAAGGCACCAAGAGCGCCGTGAGCGGCGCCCTGCTGGCGGCGATGAACACCGCCTCGGAATACGGTTTCGGCGCAGTGATCGCCTCGCTGCCGGGCTTCCTGGTCTTGGCCGACGCCCTGCGCGGTATCCCCAACCCGCTGGTCAACGAGGCCATCACCGTCACCCTGCTGGCCGGCATCACCGGCTCCGCCTCCGGCGGCATGAGCATCGCCCTGGCGGCCATGAGCGACAGCTTCATCGCCGCCGCCAACGCGGCGAACATCCCGCTGGAGGTGTTGCACCGGGTCGCCGCCATGGCCAGCGGCGGCATGGACACCCTGCCGCACAACGGCGCGGTGATCACCCTGCTGGCGGTGACCGGGCTGACCCACCGCGAGGCCTACAAGGACATTTTCGGAATTACCCTGATCAAGACCCTGGCCGTATTCGTGGTCATCGCCACGTTCTACGCCACCGGCATCGTATGAAGGAGAACAGCATGACGCTCAAAGGCAAGACCGCACTGGTCACCGGTTCCACCAGCGGCATCGGTTTGGGGATAGCCCAGGTGCTGGCCGAGGCCGGTGCCAATATCCTGCTCAACGGCTTTGGCGACCCGGCGGGCGCCATTGCCGAGATCAGGCAGCACGGGGTCAAGGTGGCCCACCACCCCGCCGACCTGTCCGACGTGGCGCAGATCGAGCAGATGTTCGCCTTGGCCGAACGCGAGTTCGGCGCGGTCGACATCCTGGTCAACAACGCCGGCATCCAGCACGTGGCGCCGGTCGAGCAGTTTCCGGTGGAGGCCTGGGACAAGATCATCGCCTTGAACCTGTCGGCGGTGTTCCACGGCAGCCGCCTGGTCCTGCCGGGCATGCGCGCGCGGGGCTGGGGGCGGATCGTCAACATCGCCTCGGTGCACGGCCTGGTGGGCTCCACCGGCAAGGCCGCCTACGTCGCCGCGAAGCACGGCGTGGTCGGCCTGACCAAGGTCATCGGCCTGGAGACCGCCACCAGCAACGTCACCTGCAATGCCATCTGCCCGGGCTGGGTGCTGACCCCGCTGGTGCAGAAGCAGATCGACGACCGCGCCGCCAATGGGGGCGACGCGCAGCAGGCGCAGCACGACCTGCTGGCCGAGAAGCAGCCCTCGCTGGCCTTCGTCACGCCCCGGCATCTCGGCGAGCTGGTGTTGTTCCTGTGCGGCGAGGCCGGCAGCCAGGTGCGTGGCGCCGCCTGGAACGTCGATGGCGGCTGGCTGGCCCAGTAAGCGGCTAAAGTGGAGTAAGGACACCCTGACGCCGGATGATCAGGGTTACACGTTTTTTGTAGGAGCGAAGGGCTGCGTAGCAGCCCCGCCGATTGGTGCGTCAACGCTGAAACCCTGGGGCCGCTGCGCGGCCCTTTCGCGACGCAAGGCCGCTCCAGGGATTGCGCTTGCCTGTTATCAGACCAGTAGCCATTACCGAGGGTCCCGGCATGAACGACGTCCTCTGGCGCCCCTCCACCACCCGCATCGAAGCGAGCCGGATGGAAGCCTTCCGCCGCCGGGTCAACCGGCGCTTCAACCTCCAGCTCGACAGCTACGCCGCCCTGCACCGCTGGAGCATCGAACAGCGCCCACAGTTCTGGCAGGCCCTGGCCGAGTACTTCCATGTGCGCTGGCACACGCCACCGGCAAGCATCCTCGAGGAAGGCGAGCACATGACCGAGGCCCGCTGGTTCCGCGGCGCCACCCTGAATGTCGCCGAGCACCTGCTGCTACGCCGCGACGACCGCCCGGCCGTGGTGGCCCTGCGCGAGGACGGCGCCCGCCACAGCCTCACCCACAATCAACTGGCCGCCCAGGTCGCCGGGCTGCAACAGGCCTTCAGGCACGCCGGCATCCAGCCCGGCGACCGTATCGCCGCAGTGATGCCCAACACCTGGGAAACCCTGGTGGCCATGCTCGCCGCCACCAGCCTTGGCGCGGTCTGGTCGAGCTGTTCGCCGGAGTTCGGCACCCACGGCATCATCGACCGTTTCGGGCAGATCGCGCCCAGGCTGCTGGTGGCCTGCGCCGGTTATCAATATGCCGGGAAGGTCATCGACCAGGTGGAGAAGATCAACCAGGTCGTGGCCCAGCTGCCGAGCGTCGAGCAGTTGCTGGTGGTGCCGCACACCCGGCCGCAGACCCGTGCCGATGAGTTCATCGGTACACCGACGACCCTGTGGGCCGACTACTTCACGCCCGGCGGCACGCCGGCCTTCACCGCGCTCCCCTTCGACCATCCGCTCTATATCCTCTACTCCAGCGGCACCACCGGCGTGCCCAAGTGCATCGTCCACCGTGCCGGTGGCGTGCTGCTGCAACACCTGAAAGAACACGGTCTGCACAACGACCTCAAGGCCGACGACGTGCTGTTCTACTACACCACCTGCGGCTGGATGATGTGGAACTGGCTGGTCAGCGGCCTGGCGGTCGGCGCCACCCTGGTGCTGTACGACGGCTCGCCGTTTCATCCGGGCCCCGAGCGCCTGATCGACCTGATCGACGCCGAAGGGATCCATGCCTTCGGCACCAGCGCCAAGTACCTTGCCGCACTGGAACAGGCGAGCGTCGAACCGGCAAGCTCCCACCGCCTCGACAGCCTGCGGCTGATCCTCTCCACCGGATCGCCCCTGTCACCACACAGCTACGACTATGTATACGCCAAGGTGAAGCCCGACGTGTGCCTGGCGTCCATGTCCGGTGGCACCGATATCGTCGCCTGCTTCGTGCTCGGCAACCCGCTGCTGCCGGTGCGCCGCGGCGAAATCGCCGGCAAGGGCCTGGGCATGGCGGTGGACGTGTGGAATGAACAGCGGCAATCGATCACTGGCGAGAAAGGCGAGCTGGTCTGTACCCAGCCCTTTCCTTCGATGCCGCTGGGGTTCTGGGGGGACGACGATGGTAGCCGCTACCATGACGCCTATTTCAGCCAGTTCGAGGGTATCTGGTGCCAGGGCGACTATGCCGAGCAGATCCCGGGCGGCGGCCTGGTGATCCACGGCCGCTCCGATGCCGTGCTCAACCCCGGCGGCGTACGCATCGGCACCGCGGAGATCTATCGCCAGGTGGAAAAGGTCGAGGAGGTACTGGAGAGCGTGGCCATCGGCCAAGACTGGCACAACGACGTGCGCGTGGTGCTGTTCGTGCGCCTGCGCGACGGCCTGCAACTGGACGACGCCCTGCGCCAGCGCATCCGCCTGGTGATCCGCCAGTACACCACGCCGCGCCATGTGCCGGCGGTGATCGCCCAGGTCGACGATATCCCGCGCACCCTCAGCGGCAAACTGGTGGAGCTGGCGATCCGCAACGTGGTGCATGGCCTGCCGGTGAAAAACACCGATGCGCTGGCCAACCCCGAGGCGCTGGAGCAGTTCCGCGACAGACCGGAGTTACGCTGAGGACGCCATCAGGCATAATGTCGACCTTTTGCCCCCGAAGCACAGGTAAGCCCATGAAAGCCCAAGCCCGCCACATCCTGGTCAAGACCGCTGACGAAGCCGAAAAGCTCAAGCAGCGCATCGCCAACGGCGAGGCCTTCGACGTGCTGGCGAAGAAATTCTCCACCTGTCCGTCCGGCAAGCGCGGCGGCGACCTGGGCGAGGTGCGCCCGGGCCAGCTGGTCGGCGCCATCGACCAGGTGATCTTCAAGAAGCCCCTGCGCGTGGTACACGGGCCGATCAAGAGCAAGTTCGGTTATCACCTGGTGCAGACGTTCTACCGCGACTGAGCCTCATCGGCGCGGCGCCTTTGCAGCAGCGCCGGCGATTGTTCGCCACTGGCGACCACGCGCTCCAAGCCTTCCTGCACGGCCAGGCTGGCGCTTTCCATGTCGGCCACTGCCTTGAGCATCGCTGCGGTATTGCCGCTGGCATGGGCATCAATGGCGTCGAATGCGCAACGGTGCACGGCGGCATGGGGCGCGTCGATGTCCTTGTATCCTGCAAGATGTGCATAGTGCAGGGCCCCGTCCCCCTCGCGATACCACTTGCCCAAGCGGCAAAGGGTATGGTCGGTAAAGTCCGCGCCGCGCTCCTGCGAGACCCCGAACAGCACCTTGTAGACGCGGAACTTGTAGATCAGGTGGTCGAGCTTGGCCAGCTCGCAGAAACTGCGCAGTGCCGACACCGATGCCGAACCCTCCGCCACCGTCGACATGTCCAGCAACTGGCGCATGGTACTGGCCGCCGTCTGGCCAACACCGCTGTACGATGACGAATGCTCGGCCAGGCTGGCGATATGCCCGCGGCTTTGCGCACTGTCGGCTCGAATGGCCGAGACCAGCGTGCCGATTTCGGCAGTGGCGTCCGCCGTGCGCCTGGCCAGGGTCCTGACTTCATCCGCGACCACGGCAAAGCCGCGCCCGGCATCCCCGGCCCGCGCCGCCTCGATGGCCGCATTCAGGGCCAGCAGGTTGGTCTGGTCCGCCACCTCGCGGATGATCTCCAGCACACCACCGACCTGCTGGGCTTGGTGATCGAGCCTGCCAACCTTCTCCGACGCCTCGCCGGAGGCATCGGCCAGTTGCTCAAGATTGGTCGCGATGGCATCAATGCTGGCCTGGTTGCTGCTGGCGATACCCTGGATGCGGATGGCGTACTGCCTTTCCTGCTCCATGCTGTGGGCGAGGCTGGCGAACGAGGTCTGGGTCATTTCCAGGGAATGCGAGAATGCCGAGAGGTTGCCGGCCAGGTGGGCGAGCACCTGGTTCTCCCGTGCCAGTTCCGTGGCCTTCGATTCTGCCTCGCGGGCGCGCTGCTCCCACGCCGCCAGCTGTGAGCGGCTACGTTCGAGCGCGAGGTTCAGCTCCTTGATCTGCGGGTCTTGCCGACCTGCCTTGCTCCACCACTTCACACCACGCTCCCGGGATAGACCCACCTATTGTCACCCGGCGCAAAAGCGCCGGGCAGAAACAGGGAAAGGTCTCAGCAAGCGCACAGTGCGGCAATACTCAGCTGCACTGAAAAACAGCGGATCAACGACGAGCCGCGAGCAGGCCAAGCCCCGCGCACCCCAGTAGCGAGGCACTGACCCGGTTGAACAGCCGACGTGGCTCGGGCCGTTCGAACCAGCGCTGCAGGTAGGCGCCGAGCCCGGCGTAGATGGCGATAGCCGCCCACTCCAGCAGCAGGAACAGCACGCCCAGCTGCAGGAACTGCTCGCTCACCGGCGTGGCGCTGCCCACCGAGACGAACTGCGGCAGGAAGGCGGTGAAGATAAGAATGGCCTTGGGGTTGCCCGCCGCCACCCAGAACTCCTGGCGCGCCAGCTTCCAGGTGCCGCGCGGCTGCTCGCCGGCCACCACCGCCTCGCCGACCGGCGCCCGCCACAGCTGCCAGGCGATATAGAACAGGTAGCCAGCGCCCAGCACCTTGATCGCCAGGAACAGGTACTCGCTGGTGTGCAGTACCACGGCCAGGCCCATGGCAGCCAGGGCAATCATGCCGCTGAAGGCCAGCAAGCGCCCGGCGCCGGCCACGCAGGCGGTGCGCAGGCCGTAACGGCTGGCGTTGTGCAGGGACAGCAGGTTGTTGGGGCCCGGCGCCATGTTCAGGGCGAAACAGGCGGGGATGAACAGCAGCAGGCTCGACAGGTCCATTATTCTTCTCCAGCGGTGACCGTCGCAGCGTCGCGCCCGGCGGGCAGGCGCGTCAAGCACAGTGGCACGTTAAATGGCCGGAACAGCAGGCACGCGCTAGACTGGCGCCCTGCGCTCCCCTCCAGGCCCTCTCGCCATGACCCCATCGAGCAGCGAAATCTGGCACGACCCGGCCCTGCCCTACGTCGAGAGCCGACGCGCCTGCCACAGCCGTGCCTGCTACAAGGCCCACAGCCACCCGAGCTTTTCCATTGGTGCGGTGGATGCCGGTCATAGCCGCTTCACCGGGGCCGGCGACGGACAGGTGCGGCTGGCACCCGGCACCTTGGTGTTCGTGCCGGCCCAGCGGGTGCATGCCTGCAACCCCGAAGCCGGACAGGCCTGGAGCTACCAGATGCTGCACCTGGACGCCGATTGGCTGCGTTGCCTGCGCCTGGAGTCGGGGATTGCCGCCGACCAACCCAGCGCGGCGGCCCGGATCAGCCGTTCGGCAGCTCTGTACCGGCGGTTTTGCACACTGAACACCCTGCTGTTTTCCAGGGCGACGGCGTTCGAGAAAGAGGCGGCACTGGTGGCCTTTCTCGGCGACAACGACTTCTCCATCCATCCGCACCTGCCACCTGCGCCGCCCTTGCCACCTTCGACACTCCGCGACCTGCTGGGCCATGCCGAGGAGCAGACGCTGGCCGAACTGAGCCTCGACCGCCTGGCACGGTTGGCCGGCATGGGGCGCTATCAATTGATCCGCGCCTTCAGCCTCGCCACCGGCATGACGCCCCATGCCTACCTGCTCAACGCCCGTGTAAACAAGGCTCGGCAACTGTTGCGCCAGGGCCAGCCGCTGGCTGAAGTCGCCTACGGCCTGGGCTTTGCCGACCAGAGTCACTTCCAGCGGGTGTTCAAGGCGCATGCCGGGGTAACACCGGGGACATACCGCGCAGCCTTGCAATAATCTTCAATACCCGCCCTGTCGCCCCGCCACAGACTGCGGCTTCCTGTCCCTGGAAGCCCGACCATGCAACTGTTCCTGCTCATCGCCACCGCCCATTTCCTCGCCCTGCTCTCGCCAGGACCGGACTTTTTCCTGGTGGCCCGGACCTCGGCCAGCGCCGGCTGGCGGGTGGCCAGTGGCGCCTGCGCCGGCATCGCCCTGGCCAATGGCGTGTTCATTGGCGCGGCGTTCGCCGGGGTGTCGTTCCTGCGCGACGGCAGCCCGCTGTTCGTCGCCCTGCAACTGGCCGGCTGCGGCTACCTGCTGTACATCGGGCAACTGTTCCTGCGCCATGCTGGAAAGAGCGGCCTGACGGGTGCCGCCGCCCATGCTTCATCCCACGCCGGCAGCTGGCTGAACAGCCTGGGCATGGGCTTCGCCTCGGGCATCCTCAACCCGAAGAACGCGCTGTTCTACGCCAGTCTGGCCAGCATGACCGCCAGCAGCGGCGCCCTGGCCAAGCTGGCCTATGGCATGTGGATGTTCGCCATCGTCCTGGCCTGGGATCTGCTGGTGGCCGTGGCCATCGGCAATCAGCGGGTGCTGCACCGCTTCGCCCGCGCCCTGCCCTGGCTGGAACGGACTTCGGGGGTGATGCTGATCCTGCTCGCCAGCGGCGTGCTCATGCACCTGGCCCTGGGCTGAGCAACGTCAGCCCCCGCAGCTCGAGCAGGCTGAAGTGACCACGGCTCCAGCCGCCGGTGTCCAGGTGCCAGACGTTGCCCAGCACCTTCACCTCCAGCACTGGCGTATGCCCGACCAACAAGGCACGCAAGCCCTTCACCAGTCGGCTGTCGCCCTCCTTCAGGCGCCGTCGCGACCACTGGCACACCTCGCGCACCTCGGGGTCATCCCCAGCCTGCAGGTTCACGCATAGATGCTCCCAGTCATCGAACGGGCTGTCAGCGTGTAGCAGCCCGACCGGACCGTTGGGTGTGTCGACCTGCAACGCGATCGGCAGTCGCTCGAACGCCTCGACGAAACGCGCCTGCTCTGATTTCGGCAGGTCGAGGAACCAGCCGCCGCCGGCCGCCCGGTACATGTCCAGGTCAACCCGCCCGCCGCGCAGGTGATTGACCGCCAGTGACTCGTGGTTGCCCTGCACCGCGTGGAACCAGGGCTTGGCCAGCCATTCCAACGCCTGCGGGCTGGCCGGCCCGCGGTCGACCAGGTCACCGACGCTGAACAGGCGGTCCACCGCCGGATCGAATTCGACGGCCTCGAGGCATTCCTGCAAGCGTTCGAAGTGCCCGTGAATATCACCCACGGCCAGGTCACGCCCGCGGGTATTGGCGGTCATCCGCCGAAAAGCGCTCATTGCATCAGTCCTCTGCTTATGCCCCGTACCGGCGTAAAATAGGCAGGCAAGCCGCCCCACCCCGGAGGTGCATCATGCGTACCACCCTGGCCAGCGCCCTGTTGCTGGTGCTGGCATTCGACAGCATGGCACAGGGCACCCCGACCGCGCAGGTCGAGGTGCGTTTCGACCACCCGGAAAAATTCCGCGATGCCAGCCTCGACAACCGCGGCTATCCCCAAGGCGCCGACCCGCAAGTGATGAAGGCCCTCACCCAGCACCTGCAGAAGCTCGGCCAGCGCTACCTGCGACCCGGCCAGCAACTGGTCATCGACATCCGCGACATCGACCTGGCCGGGCGCTTCGAGCCCTGGCACAGCCAGGCCTACGATGTGCGCTTCATGCGCGAGGTCACCTGGCCCAGCATCGACCTCGACTACACCCTTCAGCAGCCAGGGCAGGCCGCGCTCAAGGCCCAGGAACACCTGAGCGACAAGATGTACCTCAGCCGCCCCGGCCGCCTGGGCAGTAACGACCGGCTGTATGCGGAAAAGGCCATGCTCGGTGATTGGTTCCGTCAACGCTTCGCGCCGCCGTCCTGATCGTCACCGCGCCAGCCGGCGCAGGGCGATGGGCGCGATCAAGCGATGGAACGGCGCCACCGGCAGCATGTACAGGCGGCCCAGCCAGTTGTGCGTGCGCACCACGGTGCTGACCAGCACCTCGCACCGCCCCGGGGCCGTCGGGCGACGCATCAGGGCGATGTGTACGTCCAGATGATGATCGCGGTCGACCAACAGCACCTCATTCGCGCTGTTGCTGATCAACGTAAAGATGCCCACCCGCTCTCCGGGCTGGTAGCTGTCCGGGGCGCGGGCTGGATCGATGGCGGTCAACCGGCCCAGGTTCTTCAGCCCAAGCAGCCCGACCAGGCGATTGCGTAGGACCATCAGTTCGTCGATCCAGCCGGGCATGCTCGCCATCAGGCGCAGGAAGTGCGCCATGGCGGGCTGCCCGTCGTCCGCCAGGTCGATCGCCCGGCAATGACGGAAGCCCGCCTGCGCGGCGTGGGGGGCGATCAATGAGTCGGCGGGTATGGCTGCGGCATGGGTCATTGCGGTCTCGTCCGTGAAATCGACACATCGGCGCTGGGAGTCAGCGCCCATCGATTGTATCCTCGTCAGCCGACGACATGCCAAGGACGGATGCACCATGAGGACCCGCATGCTACGACCGGTCTCACCGGCAGGCACTGCCGGGGTATCGCCCCTATGAAGTATGTGCTGGTGATCCTGGCCAGCTATACCAGCGCCTGGTATCTGGTGGGCACCCTGATTCGCGGACGCTTGGCCGATATTGCCGAAGGCCTGCGCCATCGCCCGGACGCCCCGCCTCCAGGGCAGTACCTGCGAGAAGTCGAAGCCCACGCCCGCCGCGCACACCGCCACTACAGCCTGTTTGCGGGCACGCTGTTGGCCCTCGTGTTGGCGCTGCTCTGTTTCTGGCTCGACTGACGCCTAGAAATCCAGCGCCAGGCTCTGCCGCCCTTCCAGTGCCAACAGGAACTGCTTGGCCGGCAGGCCGCCGGCAAAACCGGTGAGACTGCCCGAGGCTCCGATCACCCGGTGGCACGGTGCGATGATCGAGATCGGGTTGCGTCCGTTGGCCGCGCCTACCGCACGGACCGCATCGGGCTTGCCGATCTGCCGTGCGATCTCGCCGTAGCTGCGGGTCTGGCCGAAGGGAATGGTCAACAGCGCCGCCCAGACCTCCCGCTGGAACTCGGTGCCGGCGAAATCCAGTTCCAGCTCGAAACGCTGGCGTTGCCCGGCAAAGTACTCGCCCAGCTGGCGGGCGGTCTCGCGCAGCACGCCGTGCCGGTCGTCGCGGTGCAGGTCGCCCAGGCGCACCCGGTTCTCCCGCTCGTGCTCCCACAGCACGGCGGCCAGCCGCTCGCCCCGCGCCACCAGGGTCAAGGGGCCGACAGGCGATTGCATGAGGGTGAAGGCACAAGACATGACAGGCTCCGGCAAGACGACGATCGCTGCACTCTACCCATCGCGGCACGACGGCGCATCCGCTTTCTTGCCCGGCCATCGCCACTGGCCAGCTTTGGCCTGCGCCTCGTACACTGAGGCGCCACTCGTTTTTCAAAGGATGGAAACACAGTGAACGACCCATCGCCCGACATCGTCATCGAACGTTTTGCCGAGCAGCATCTGCAGGGCATCACTGCGCTCTACAACGAACCTGCCGTGTGCCGCCAGGTACTGCAGATGCCCTATCAGTCCGTCGAAGTCTGGCGTGAGCGCCTGGCCACCTACCATGAGCGACAGGTCCGCCTGGTGGCGGTGCACCAGGGCCAGGTGATCGGTAACATCGGCCTCGACCAGAGCACGCGCATCCGCCAGGCGCACCTGGGCGAGCTGCTCATGGGTGTTGCCCAGGCCTGGCAAGGCAGGGGCGTCGGCTCGCGGCTGATGGCCGCCATCCTCGACATTGCCGACAACTGGATGAACCTGCGCCGGGTCCAGCTCACCGTCTACGCCGACAATGAGCCGGCGCTGGCGCTGTATCGCAAGTTCGGCTTCGAGACCGAAGGCCGGCTGCGCGATTACGGCGTGCGTGACGGGGTGTATGTCGATGCGCTGTGCATGGCGCGGATGCGTCAGCCGTGGAACACCATGCCCGCGTAGGGCTTGGCCCGACAGGCCGCCAGTCGCGACTGCAGATCGCCGACATGGGCTTCGAGCTGGTGGCCGTCCGGGTCGAGGAAGTACAGCGAATCGCCCTCGCTGCTGTCCTGTTTCCAAAGTTGCACGGCATGCTCATGCAAGCGCTGGGCGAATGCCGCGAAGTCGGCCTGGCGGATGGAAAATGCGTAGTGCGTGTAGTTGCGCTGTAAGTCGCCTGCCTCGATCTGGTCGACCGACAGGCACAGCCAAAGGTCGCCCAGACTCAGATAGGCACCGCGGTCCCAGCGCGCAGCAAGCTTGAAGCCCAGGACCTGCTGATAGAACACGATGCTGTCCGGCAGGCTGGAAACCGCCAGGGTGAGATGGTTGAGTCCGTTCAACATGAGGGGCACCTGAGGTGAAGTGAGGCGGGATCGCTTCACGGAGCGCGATGGAAACGAGCGCGCCCCGCTACGCTGCGATCATACCCGCGAACACATCAGCGCGGCATCGAGCAGACGCCCCTTGTCATACCAGGCATCACGCTGGTACGCCGAGAACTGATGCTGCCCGGCGGCGCCTTGAACTTTGACCAGCCCCTCGGCCTTGTTCGGGTCGGTGCTGGCGACAAACAGCTCCAGGGCGTCCTGGTTCTGCATGACATAGGTCGTGGCCGTATCGGGAAGCTCGGCCTTGACGCAGTTCAGGTACTCCGGCGGGCTTTTCGAGGTCATGCCGAAAGTGTTGTCTCGGCCCGCGCGGATATCGGGATCATGTGCGCAGCCGGCAAGCAACAGGCTGGCCACCACTGCCATCGTCAAACGGCTCATACAGACTCCAACCACCCCAGCAGCAAGCCCTGGACAGGGTCATACACCCACCACCCTTTTTAATAGTCTGCTTACGATCTACAAGACTAGCCCGGGGTGACGGGCACGGTAGGCCGGTTCGCTATATCGCCAGGCTTTCAGGTCGGCTTGTCGATTCGGTAGAGCACATGCGGGCGCAATGCATTGCCTTCAGGCACCGTTGGGTCGGGGAAGTCCTCCGCCGGGTCCGAACGCATACCCAGCCGCTCCATCAATGCCCGTGATGGGGTATTGATGCTGGAGGTGTAGCCGATGACTTGCCTTAATCCAAGCGTCGACCAGGCGTGCTCCAGGCATGCGCTGGCCGCCTCGAATGCGTAGCCCTGCCGCCAGTGGCTGCGTCCGAGGATCCAGCCGATTTCGACCTGCGGGCCGCCTGGGATATCATCCCCGGTCAGGGACAGCCCAAGCCCACCGACCAGTGCGCCATCGGCCTTGCGCTCGACGGCGACGAAACCGAACCCATGGACCTGCAGATGTTGATCGCAGTCCGCGAGCATCGACCGGGTTTGATCGGAAGACAGTATCGCAGGGTAGTAGTAGCGCCTGACTTCGGGGTCGGCATTGACGAGGGCAAAGGCCTCGATGTCCCGATCGGCCCAGGGGCGCAGGACAAGACGCGGTGTTTCGATGAACATGGGTAAACTGAAACTCCCTTCTACCAGGCACTCCTCGCAACAAGGAGGTTGCCATGCCACTACTGGATCTTGAGTCAATAGCGAAGGTTTGCCCCACGCGTGGAAATCCACCGTGCTGGGATAGGTGGGGTGTTCGAACATCAAGGTGCTGCGCATGGACCAGATGCCCGTCGAGGCAGAGGTGCATGACTACATCGAGGGGTTGCTGGTCATTTCGCAGAGCAGCGTTGCCGAGCGCTGATCCGCTCTCTCGTTGACCTCATACGATCCAACCATCCCATCAGAACTCCCCTGGCCGGCAAAGACTGAATCATATTCGATACCCGGCTGCTGGGTCGATGTTGCCGTGGCGTGCAGGCACAAGCGCCAGTTCAGGGGCCGTATCCCCAGGAATGGGGATCAGGCACCGGCCTGGAGAAACACAAAAACCGCCACCACATCCAAAGCCAGCACGGCAGCCACGACGAAGCTCATGAAATCGAAATCATTCTGGAACATGTCCGCTCTCCCCGCATGATCGCTTTCCTGGGTTCAAGCAACTCCCATTCCAGCCTGCCCGCGCCGGGGCCATGTCCATTGGTCAGGCGAGACGGGCGTTTCGGGCAAACAGGCGTTTACTGATGATCATGCCCCTGGCTCGCGCAAGGATGCCCATCAAGGTGTGCCCCCATGAGACGCATCCAGAAGATCATCCAGCAGCGCCGTCGGCAGCTGCATGTCCACATTCCGCCCAGCGAATTGAAGGGAATGCAGTGTGGCGATGGGCCCAGCGCGGCGAAACCGCTGCCACCGCGAGAGGTTCGTCAGGCAGGAATGAGAAGAACCGCACTCGAAGGGGCAGCCACTGACTGAGCAGGCCCTGCCCGAACCGTCAGCGAGCGCCAGCCGGATGCTGCGCGCTGCACTTGCCGTTGGAAGGCTCAGCCAATGACTGGCCCATGATCAGAGGTTGCAGGTGTATTGATACTCAAAGGGAAAGAAAACGGTGTTCACCACCAGGGAAAACGGCGCATCAATCAGTAAAAAAGGGATCAGCTTGCCTTTGGAGGTGCCGACCAGCCACCAATCGAACCTGAGGCCGATGTAGGGGCATCGGTGCTTGTCATAATCCATGCGCATGGCGGTAGCCATGCACCCACTCAAGCTGGCGATCAGCACCAGTAAAATCGCCTTGCAAATCACGTAACGTCCTTTTTGCTTCCTTGCACAGACCTCTATAGACGCCGTTGCGTGGCGTGGGTCACCCACTGGCGCCCATGGTGAAGAGGCTGAGTGAACTGGGGATCAGGAGAGCCCCATGCAACTGTCGTCACACCTACGCGACAATAGCCGCAATGTCTGGCCTCAACTCCCGCATTTATCACCCAACAGCTGGGTTACAGCGTGCGCATGCTGCTGTCGACGCATGCGCGTTGGCTCAACTCAAGCTCCGACTGGAACGAGCTGGACACGCTCAGGATTGGTATCAGATCGGTATCAGCTGAAAATCCAGCCACGTAAGTTACTGATAGGTAAGCGCTTTGATCTCCACCGCTAATATCACCATGCGCTATACGATGGGATTTGGCGGGTGGGGATGTGTCGATTTTGTTGGGCCAAATCCCCCTCAATCCCCTACCGGAACGCATCCGCTGGTTCGCAAATTGGTCCGAATCTGGTCTGAGATGCCCCATGCCGAATGTGCATAAGGCTTTCTAGGCACTGTACGAAAAGTAATGTCGTAAACACCGCCGCCAGCAAGCCAGCGTGAGCATCGCAGCGAAGCTTTCCGCTAGCTTGCAATAGCGTGTACCCAGGCGGCGGTGCTCCTTCAACCAACCAAATAGGCGTTCGATAGCGTTCCGCTGCCGATACTTGGGCTTGTCAAATAGCCGCGGCAAGCCCGGCTTCGGCTTGCGTTTCATGTCACGCAGCGGAATCACCGGCTGCATCCGATAGCGGTCGCAGTATTGCCGCAAGGATTCTGCGTCATAGCCTTTGTCGGCCAGGAGCCAGCGGCAGCGCTTGCGTGGCCTACCTCGATTCGAAGGGATGTGGACACCGTCCAGCAGGCGCTGAGCATGGGAGATGTCGCTGGCATTACCACCAGAGAGCGTGAAGAGGAGTGGGATGCCACGGGCGTCACTGACCATGTGAATTTTCGTCGTCAACCCGCCCCGGCTTCGTCCAAGTGCGTGGTCCGTTGGTTCTTCAGCCCCCCTTTTTTTGCCTGCTCCGGCAGAGGCTCGGGTGGCCCTCACGGCGGTTGAGTCGATGCACCAGGTGGTCAAGTCAATCTGGCCCTGTGCATTGAGTTTGAGGTGTAACCGCTTGAGCATTTTGTTGAAGGTTCCTTGGTTTCGCCAGTCTCGAAATCGTTGATAGACCGTCGACCACGGCCCGAATCGTTCAGGCATGTCCCGCCAGGTTGCACCTGAGCACAGCACCCACAACACGCCGTTGAGCATCAAGCGATCGTCAACTCTTGGGCGTCCTGTACGTCGATGTGCGGTGAAGAGGTCCGCGACTATTTCCCATTCTGCGCCGGAAAGTTCGTATCGCTTGGACATGGCAGAATCCTTCGCCTAAAAAGCGAGAACTCTACGGAAAATCAGGCCGCCAGAGACTCCGGTGAGGTTTCAAAGGTTTTTATACAGAACCTAGGGCCTTCGAAGACAGCCATCTCCGCGACAAGCATGGTAGCGAGGCGCCGACTTTCATTGTCGAGAAAGGCACGGGCTACTCGTTCACCTCCGAATACTGGCACCTCTATGCCGATGCCAACGAGGGGGTGGACAAGTATTCCTGTCAGGTGCAGATGGCGTTCACTGGTGAAGGTGAGTGCTACTCCCTGCGTGTTGGCGAAACCGACATGAAGAAGTCGCTGATTCTTGGCAGCGCGTACGGCGCCGAGGCCTTGGTACTGAACCTGTACACGGGCGGCACCAAGGTTGAATACGAGCAGATGTACGTTGGTAACATCCGCTACAGCGAAGAAGCCTACGACTGACTTCACTGCACAGCCGGCAGCGCTTTAGGAGTCCGCACCCTTTACCTGGCAGACCCCGTTGGCTCGGTTCTTACCGGTATATGAAACATCAGGCGAGCCATCCGGGTTGATCGACAGCGAGATAGTCACATCGCTGCCCTTGGCTTCGAAGTAGTTGTCGTTGAACTTCTTCAGCTTTGCTTCCTTGCCATTGATGTAGATCGGGCCGCCCTTGTCGGCGTGAACCTCGATGTTTCCTGGGCATGTGGCGTTCACCAGCGGAATACCGGCTTGGGCCGCGCCAGACACCACCAACAATGTCCCCAACACTAATCTCTTCATCTCACACTCCTTGGTGGATTGACCGAGAAGGAAGCAATAGCCCAATTTGGAGCTGCCCACCAGTACCTCAACGATTATCGTGCAGCTCAGGCGGCCATGCGCTGAAGAAGATGTAGACGCCTGGTCCACCGATCCAGGCCCAGCTGATGCTTGGCCACACTACCGCCGCAGCGATCCAAGCGACGATCAGAGTTGCCCCAGTGCGCCGCCGGCGCCTTGGAGTGAGCCACTCCTGCAAAGCCTTGTGCCTCTCCCGCAACCCCATTACCACGCTCCTTGTTTGGTAAGCGGCGAAGCATACCACTCGCTTAACTGAGCCACATACGGCGTTGCCCGCCAGCGCCTTCCCCTATTCAACGATAACGCCGACCCAGAGGAGATGACCATGCCAACAGAAAACCGATCCAGCAACATGCACAGGGCAAGCTACGCGCCCCTAGAGGACGGCTCGATTGCCAGAGCTGTGTTACAGGAAAGGTCTGAGCTGGGATCGAGGCTGAAAGTCGCAGATCCTCTGCGACTTCGGATCAACCTGACAACGGAGCTTGAGCTTTCTGGCTGAGGAAGATGACCCAAGCGTCATATGACTTCTGGTGCCAGGCCACCGCATCGTCCCAAGGGACGCCTTTAATCTCGCCGCTAGAAACCAGGTACCTGAGCCTGGAACTTGAGGCATCCAGTTCGAGGAGGTGCCGATGAGCCATGTATCGAAAATCATCATTGCTTAGCATTGGACTGATGTCCTAAAGGGCTGGCCCGAGAATACGTGCCGATGTCCCTGCGCCGTCATTGTGACACTAAATTGAAGCGATCACTTAGGGAATCCGTACGGAGCACATTTATACTCCATCCAACTGTACCTCTCTCCCTCTACTTTGCGAGTCGCGATCCCTTCCTCGGCAAGGGTTGTCTCGCTTGAACGGGTATCGCCGGAAAGGTGGTTGCAACCCATTCCTTCGCATGCTGCAGCGCCCATGCCATTGCCGCACTCATGGTCTGCCCCTTGCAGTCTGCATAGCTCTCTTCGACCAGCATTTCACCCTTCTCTTTGTAGATACCAAAGAAGAGCTGGGTAGCCCCGAGAGGCGAAGTGCGCACTTGTACATTGATCAGGGTGCCGCAGGACAGACGCTCATCGCAGTTGCGGAAATGCAGCTGCGGATCGGCCCAATCCCAGTACACCTTCCCGCGATTACGCATGGTCGGGCCTTCGAGAAGAATGGAAGAAAGTTGACGTAACAGTCAGCGTATAGAGCTTCCTCAGCTTATCCAGAAATAAATTGAATCGGTTACGAACTTTCACAACTGCCGCGATATGGCGGCCAAGGAATCGTCATGTCTGAAATACTCAAACTGGAGCGCGGCCGCACCTATCGCGGCAAGAAGCCCGCATGCGTGCGCAGCTGCGGCTTGTTCAATGATCGAGCCGTCATCTATGTCGGCGTGGACGAGGTCCAGTACGACGGACCATCGGTGGCACCTGGGCGGTACTATCCGCGCATGCCGATCAAGAAGTTCTTGGAGTGGGCCGGCCATGACGTGACCGACGAGCTGCCGGCGGGATAATACGCATCCTGGCCACCAGCAAAGCAGGCAGCATCATGATTGCCCTCGCCAACATGGCCTACCTGATCAGGAAGGCGCCGCGATGACCAACATCTTCGGAATCACCGATGAGGAGTGCTTCGAGATCATGCGAGCTGCCGACGAGGCCCAGACCCAGTACCTTCTAGATCAGCAGGCGCGCAACGCCCCCGTGCTGGAAAAAGTAAAGGCGCTGATTGGCGATGAGGAGTTCGCCCAGGTCGAGAAAGAGATTGAAACGGCCGCTTGCTTGGCGGTCATGACCTTGGTCATCCTTGTTTAAATTGGTGATGTGAGCAAATCTGTCAGCTTTGAATGGAGGTATTCCAATGAAGCTCCGATTTATTGTTCATCCCGAGAACGGCACCGAGCATGGCAAGTGGACTGGCAGTAAGGTCTACGGCGTCTTTGATACTCAAGGGCTGAACTCGCCAACGCTAATTCTCTCGCATGAAACAAGAGAGGCGGCTCAGCGCCATTGCGATCGTCTGAACGATGAGGAAACAGGAAAGAAGGGATAAGCCTCCATTTTAGCCCTCCTCACCCGCATTCTTGTTAGCTGCGAGATGCCCAAAGCACGCCAATGGTTGCGCCCATCAGGTGGGCGTGATCTGCGTTATGGATGCTGCCGATGTCGGCAAGGATCTCGGCCTGGAGCCAGTCCCACACCTGAGGGGCTGGAGCCAAGCGGATACCGAAATCGGCGAGATCGGACAGCTCAAGCAGTGACGACGGAGGGTATGGCCTATCCACGGATCACCTTGAGCTTGAAATGATGGCTTGATGCCGGTATTAAGTGCGTCCTTTCAAATGTAGGGATACTCATTCCATGTTCCGCGTTCAAAGCGTTTCTATCTTGGCGTTCGCGCTTGCCACAGTAACTCTGGCCGGATGTGTAGCGGCGCCTACATGGATCAACAGAGGGCCAACAGATCTGGTCACCGGCTCAGGCCTGATCTCTTGCTATACGGACGCGAACATCATTGATGGCGAAAGGATGGAAGGCACTATCTGTGCTACGCCCGAGTCGGGCTTCTTCGGCGGCGGTGAGCCAGAGATTTACTTCGGCCCATGGAATAGAAAATTCATGAAAGAGCCTGCAAGCACAACAACTGCTGGTATTACTCGCGACTACCGAGGCAAGAAGGTGTTTCTGCAGTGCACCCCTGTGCTTGGCAAAGATGAAAAAACCGAGGTTGGGCGCGACTGCAAGGTAACGATCAATGGTCAGTTAATCGTCAGCGCGAACGTGATTTTCAAAAAGTAGGCTATATACATGCCGCACTCACCTGCGGCACACCTACCCTTCCCCGCCGTCCAGCAGCACATCAATCAGTTTCTGCTCCGCCAGCCTGAGCATGGCCAGGGACTGAGGGTCGTCGGCGACTGGGCCGAAGGCAAATAGCTCAACCTGGCCAGCCGGGTCGCGCATGGCCATGACGCCAATGCTGCAAACCGGAAGCTCTCCACTATCCAGTTGATCCGCGATCTTGCGCAGGGTCTTAGCAGCATCGCGCCAGTTCTCACGCTGGAACTCGACGACCTTCATTTGGACACCATCTTGTGCGTCTCGGCGTGGGCATGGCCATGGCCGCGGACTGGGCTTGTACCTGGTGGCAAGGAGCTGAGAGCGCGGGCGAGCAAGGTGCGCGCAGCCTGATTTCACCGGCTGGCCTTGGAGACAGGGCCAGACGGGAAATCAACCGCCCTGGAGGGCAAGACGATGGCTGCACACCCAAACAGCCCAAACGGGTGCTTCGAACGTAACCTGCCACTTTTCGTCCAGAGATCGACGGGCTTGGTAACCCACAGAGTGAAAGTTGCGACCACCATTTGAGAGCGGTTGCAACTACGAGACGCTGGTTCCTAAGCGAGGGTATCTGTAGGCTGTGCCACCAAGGTTTTCCCACCCGAATCTTTCAAACATTGCCTTCAGTCGAGCATGATCGTTCGCGTTGTAGTCCGTTAAATCGAAAGTGATTACGACAGCCACTTCCCTGCCTCCAATTAGGCCGGCCCCGTGCCGGTCACCCGTAATACCCCATCCCACCCCAAATTGCCACCATGCCGCCATCAGCACGGAGGGCAGCGCATGAGGTAAGCAAGGCCGTACACAACGAGGTCTTACTCATCAAGCAGGCTGACCAGGCTAGGCTGGATATGCTTTGCCCAAAATAGGAAGGCTCGCTCAAGCACCGCGAGGATGTCGTGAGTATGGCCAGAGTCGTTAACGAGAAGACGCCAAGACCGATCTACAAGTGGACGACCTACCGCCATGCCCGCAGCAAAAACCGATTCTAAGCGCCAATCGACTATGACCGTAATATTCGCGTTGTAGTGCCTGTCAACGCCAAAATGCTTGTTGCTATTTGCAATATGCTGGCAGATTCGCAAATCAGATGACTGCTGACGAATCCACATTTGGTACTCGGACAGGGTTTTACCGGTCAACAGCACGGATCCGCCAAGTCGCCCGTCGCCATCTTGTTGGCTGAATTTCCATACCCAGTCTGTCAGCTGCCAGGCGGTAATGCACGCATCAAACGCTGCATAGACGGCTGGGTAGAATGCCGCTGCTTTGTCTTCGTGAGTCAGATGGGTCCGGAGCTGCTGAATGTTCCAGTGGAGCTTCACGAGAAGATGGACTGGAGAGTCCAACTGAAATGTTTGCAGTGGCCTTGCCATTTCCCAATCACGTCCGCTGAGTGCAATGGCGGAATATTAGCACCATCCCATCCCAACATAACTATGAGCGCCCCCGGCGAGGGCGACGCATACATGGAGAAAGCCATGAGCAACTACAACTGCGACTACGTTCGCCGCCACTACGACGTGCCCGCCGAGATCGGGCGCCGCGTGATCGCCAACGGTGAGCCCGGCGTCATCATGGCAGACCGAGGCCAGTACATCGGCGTCATCCTCGACAACGACCCGAAGAAGCGCATCCGCAACTACCACCCCACCTGGGAAATGCAGTACGGCGAGATGGCCGAAACGCTGCCGCTCAAGCAGTGGGAAGTCCTCACCAACGGCATGTACGACTGGGACGACGTGAAGTACATGCTGGGCGATGCCCGCCATTACGTGCAGCGCGTGTGGGCAGCTACCCGCAGCCAGGCCAAGTACCGGGCCTATCAGGAACTGGCCGAGTGCTTCAACGACGACGCCACCGCTATGCTGACCTTCAAGGTGCGCGCAGCCTGAACAACCAGCGCCACGTCAGCCTGACGTTAACTGCCCGATCACCTAGTTCCCCATCACCAGGCTGCATCGGAGAGCCTTCCCGACCCTACATCAACATGTTCAGGGAGACAGGCGGGATCGGCTCTCCAATGCAGCCACCCGAGAGACATCATGGACACGATCACCATAGGGCAATGGATTGGCCATCTTGGCCGGGGCCTGGCTCCTCGTGAGCTGGAGTGCGTTCTCGATGTTGCCCAGGGCCTGACCTCGAAAGAGATCGCCCGGCACTTCGGCATCAGCGAGGGCGGCGTCGAGAAGCGCATCGCTGCGGCCATGTTCAAGCTCGACGTGCCCCGCCGGGCGGCCCTGGTCGCCGAGGCCATGCGCCGCAACATCATCAAGCCCCATGTGCTTCCTGCTGGCATCTCTGATTGCCATGCACGCGGTCATCGACGACAGCGACCCCATGCGCCGCGACCGTCGTGTGCCCGAGCGGCGCACCGCCCAGGTTCGAATCGTTCGCAAGGCCGAAGCCTTCGAACTCCACGCCTGAATCCCACCAGAGGATCACCCCATGCATCCAGCCATCCGTGAACGGCGGCAAGGCCTTGAGGCCCTGCGCTCTCGATCAGTCATTGCCACAGTTGAGCTCTACGAGATGATTGGCCGCCATGCCCCGGTGCCTGGGCCGCTGTTCCAAGCCGTAGCAAAGGGCAAGGCCTGGCACATCATCGAGGTCGCGACCGGCAAGACCAAGGGCTTCTGCTTCAGCTACAAGGCCGCGATGGTGTTTGTGGATGCGATGGAGGCAGGAGCGGCGACAAAGCGGAGTGCCCTGCAATGATCGGCGCGCAAAACGAAAAGCATCCTCGCACATTAAAGAGTTCTGTAAGGAATGCCTGACTTAACAACCTCGATCTTTATTTCACCCATACCTCGATTCTGAATGCAGATTTTCTGTAGAAACATCTGCATCGCAACCGCCGCGAGGTCTTGATTCGCCACGGGACCGATGTGTATCGCCTTAACGCACTTCAACGGAATGTCTTTTGAAAGGTAAGGAATCAGCAGACTCCCCTTTGCGCGATAGAGAATATTTTCAGAGTAAGAGCTGGCAGACTCGTAAGAGCGGACCTCTGACTCTTCGACAAAATGCTGACTTTTAAAGACATCACAAAACGCTAAGAGCTTTTGCTTTACTCTGTCAACCTCTGACCTCTCCGGAACAGCATGAGCCTTTATCCCCCCCCCAAAAATAGCCAGCGCTCTGTCTACAGCGACCTCCATGCTTTCTTCCTTGAGCTGATCAGAGTAAATACAATCAACCAAATTAAGATACTTTCGCACCTCACCCCTATCAAACTCAATAGCATAATCACCATATGATCGCCACTGACTAAGCAGGTCCTTTTCAGTACTGAATGAGCAAACAAATCTTGGCTCAAGATGAAGCGTTTTCTGGAAGAAAGAAGATCCCATATCCTCCAGATACGCACATGCTTTGTGCTTAAAGCTGCCTTTTTCCTGCTGGGACGCCACCTTCTTTATGGCGGCCTCAATAAATCGAGCTCCATCATGAAACTCTTGCGAGTCGTTCAAGAAGCGCACGTCCGTCAGCCATATTTTTTGAAATTCAAGAATCGACTTAACAGCATTGGCATCGGTGTAGTGAAAAAGTGACATAGACCTGCCTCGACACAAATAACGCCAATTATTAACTTATTTCAGACCAAATCGCCACCATGCCGCCACCAGCACGGAGGCGCCGCATGCATGGAGAAAGCCATGATCGAAGCCACCGAGAAGCAGCTCGGCCTGCTCTGGCACACCCTGGGCCTGTGCGCTGAGCGCTCGGACCGCCGCAGCATCACCCGCAACCACTTCCTCACCAGCCCGGGCTACGACGACTCGAACAACCTGGATGTGCTGGTGGCCGCCGGCCTGATGACCTGCGGCAAGGCTCCGGCCTTCTGCTCCGAGGACGAGGTGGTGTATCGCGCCACGGACGAGGGCAAGCAGTTCGCCCTGGACAAGCTGCCACCGCCCCCTCCACCGGCCAAGCGAACCAGGTTCGACGAGTACCTGGACGAGTGCGAGTGCTACGACGGCTTCGCTCATTTCCTCGGCATCAACATGCCACAGTATCAGCAGCGCGGCAGCTGGGGTAAGTGGGAGTACCGCATGGTTCGCTACCCCCGGGGCAGCGCGTACCGCCAGTATCGGCGCCACTACGACTTCGAACGCTGGTCTATCTACGAGCCGCTCGAGGTTGCCGGCGAGTGGGCTCCGACCATGAAGGAAGCCAAGGCGAGCTACAAGGCGGCACTCAAGGAATTCCGCGCCAACCCCAAGATACCGCTCAACGACTTCGATCGCCTCTACTCCGCCTGACCCTCAGGTGCTGCCCGCCAGCGCCTCAAACCTGGTCTTTGACCTCAGGCTTAAGGCAGTACTTCTCATGCTCTTGCTGTGAATAGCAGCCCTTGTCGCAGTTCAGGTAGTTCTCATAGTTCTGGCTCATGATAATGATCCCAACAGCCGAGACGATTAAACACAAAAAAGCCAATGGGCCAGGAGCTGGAACCGCCACGATTAACCCCAACAAAAACATTGCAACGCCAACACATAACCATCCTTTCGAATATTTTTTGGCCACTATAAGGCCTCCCTGCTCATGATTTGGCGAAGCATACCATCGCCTCGCCGAGCCACGCATATAGCGCTGCCCGCCAGCGCCTTCCCCTATTCAACGATAACGCCTCCCCGGCGAGGGCGGCGCCTGCACGCAAGGACCACACGATGGCCGAATACAACATCGTCAGCATGAGCGGCGGCAAAGACAGTACGGCCACCCTGCTGGTCGCCCGCGAGCTGGAGGTGCCGAACCTCAGCGCCGTCTTCGCAGATACTGGGCACGAGCACCCGGCCACCTATGACTACGTGCACTATCTGGCCGATGCTGTTGGGGTGCCGATCCGCTGGGTAAAGGCCGACTTCACCAGGCAGATCGCCGGCAAGCGCAAGTTCATCGAGACGAAGTGGCGCGAGAAAGGGGTGCCCGAGGCGGTGGTGCTGTCGGCCCTGGAGGTGCTCCACCCCACCGGCAACCCATTCCTCGACATGTGTCTCTGGAAAGGCCGCTTCCCCAGCACCAAGGCGCGATTCTGCACTGATGAGCTCAAGCGAAACCCGATCATTGAGGACGTGTTCCTGCCACTGATGACCAGCGATAACCTGGTGCTGTCCTGGCAGGGCGTGCGAGCTGATGAGTCGCTGGCCCGGCGATACCTGACCGAGTGCGACGAAGTCGGCGGAGGCCTGTTCAACTACCGCCCCATTCTGAAATGGACGGTGGATGCGGTGTTCGAGGCGCACCGGGCCGCAGGCATAAAGCCAAACCCGCTGTACCTTCAAGGCTGCAACCGCGTCGGATGCATGCCTTGCATCATGTGCGCGAAGGATGAGCTGCGTGAGATCGCCACCAGGTGGCCAGAAGAAGTCGCCAGAGTGCGCGAGTGGGAACGCCTGGTGAGCATCGGCAGCAAGCGCGGCGCGGCCACGTTTTTCGCCACCGTCACCGACCCTACAGTCCGATCCGACGAGAAGGTCAGCGCCGAGACCCACGGCATAGACCGCATGGCGGACTGGTCGAAGACGTCACGCGGCGGACGCCAGTTTGACATGGTCGACCTCATCGCCCGCTCCGACAGCCAGAACCGGTGCTCATCGGCCTACGGCCTTTGCGAATAGACCTTAAGGCTTGGCAGGAAAGCGCTTCGGCGAATTCCTATCGTATAGCTGCCAGAGCTGTCGCCGAATATTGTGTTCATCAATGCTTCCGGAATCGCCAAGATCAAAACTCTTGATGGCAATTTGGATAGCGGAAAAGCACGTCCGGTCAATTTGATGCTCGAAGTCAGTTAGCTGGATTCCTCGCAGACTGCTGACGGCAAACTTCAGCCGTTCAAGGTCTGACCCGGAATGGGTCACTAAGGTCTCTACGGCGTTCTTTAGCTCAAAGTGAATTTCATCTTTCCCGTACAAAGCGCTTTCCTCCCGGCGTTCGCCAACCGAAACATCAATACCCCATGCGAAGACAATTCGCCAGCACTGCGAGGTATCCCCATGCCCACAGAAAACCGATCCAGCCACACCGATCACTCTGGAACGTAGGGCATGAACTCACCAAGCAGCTCGCGAGCGGCAGGCACGGCGTACTCGAGCAGTTCCAAAGGGACGTCCCGTTCGAATAGCGTCACCTCGAACTTGAGCGTCTCATCGTTTCGGAAAATCTCGAAGATGATTTGGTCGCCGCGCGAGCACTCAAGACCCAAACCATCATGCCCTTCGGTGACGCTTGAGGCTCGGCAAAACGCGTACTCAACTCCATGAACTATCACCGGGTGTCCTCCTGAAAAGGCTGAACGTACCCGGAAACGCTCCAGCTGTAACCCCTCTCCCCTCTATTCACTGCCGCGATATGGCGGCCAAGGAATCGTCATGCCCGAAGGAAATCAGGCGGCACGCTGGTGCCCGGATGAATGCCCCATCACCGAGCGCCAGTTCTTCATGTGGATTGAACACCCTGATGGCAGCATGGTGCCGACCTATGGCGGCCCGTTAGACAGCTACACGATCCCGGTTCGTGATGGTGAAGAAGGCTTTTGCTGCGACCGGTTCGACCACGACCTGGGCGACTGGCGCGACAGCGAGACAGTCGGCCTGAAGTTGATCAACGACCAGAGCGACGAATGCGAGCACGGCCAAGTCGCCGAGCTGCTGGCGGAAATTGAACGACTCAAGGGCCAGAGCCGGACCATCACGCTCTCCGGCTGCGAGTTCACCGAGGACGATCTGCTCCGAAAGGCGGTGCGGATGGTGAACGGCACCAGTCGACGCAAGACCCCACGCTGGGTGCTGATGAAGGATGTCTTCTGCTGTGGGTCTGGCGTCGCCCACGCGCTGTGCAGGCGCTTGGAAGTGTCAGATTTTTTGTGTGCGGGCCGGTAACGGCCTGCCGTCAGGCAGGCCCTGACTTTCACCAGGTCGGCCTGATGAACCGATC
>NZ_NIBE01000087.1:20736-26620 GCF_002205115.1 Pseudomonas sp. DrBHI1 | reverse complement strand
CGCGGACCGAACGTTTCCCTGACCTCCGGCAGATGAGCCCCAGGCGGTCCTATGGTAGAGTGGCGGCCTTTTTCCGAGGGGATGCTAACTGTGTGGGAATTGGTCAAGTCCGGTGGCTGGATGATGCTGCCGATCATCCTGAGCTCGATCGCCGCCATGGCGATCGTCGTCGAGCGCCTGTGGACCCTGCGCGCCAGCCGTGTCACCCCGCCGCACCTGCTGGGCCAGGTGTGGATGTGGATCAAGGACAAGCAACTCACCAGTGACAAGCTCAAGGCCCTGCGCGCCGACTCGCCGCTGGGCGAGATCCTCGCCGCGGGCCTGGCCAACTCGCGCCACGGCCGCGAGATCATGAAAGAGTGCATCGAGGAGGCCGCCTCGCGGGTCATCCACGAGCTGGAACGCTACATCAGCACCCTCGGCACCATCGCCGCCATGGCCCCGCTGCTGGGCCTGCTGGGCACCGTGCTGGGCATGATCGACATCTTCAGCGCCTTCATGGGCTCGCAGATGACCGCCAACGCCGCCGTCCTGGCCGGGGGGATCTCCAAGGCCCTGGTCACCACCGCGGCCGGCCTGATGGTCGGTATCCCGGCGGTGTTCTTCCACCGCTTCCTGCTGCGCCGCATCGATGAGCTGGTGGTGGGCATGGAGCAGGAGGCGATCAAGCTGGTGGAAGTGCTGCAGGGTGACCGCGAAGTGGAAGTGGCCGGAGGCAAGGCGTGAAGTTCCGGCGCAATCGCCAGCGCGAGAACGTCGACATCAACCTGGCGTCGTTGATCGACGTGGTGTTCGTGCTGCTGCTGTTCTTCGTGGTCACCACCACCTTCACCCGCGAGACCCAGCTGCGTGTCGAGTTGCCGGAGGCCAGCAGCGCCGAGCAGCCGCCGGCCGACCAGGGCAAGCTGGTGGAGATCACCATCAGCGCCGACGGCGTGTACTCGGTGAACAACCACCTGCTGCCCAAGAGCGACCTGGACACCCTGACCGAGGCGATCGAGAAGGAATCCGGCGGTGACATCACCCTGCCGCTGGCCATCAGCGCCGACGGCAAGACCCCGCACCAGGCTGTGATCACCGCAATGGACGCGGCCGGCAAGCTCGGCTTCAGCAAGTTGCGCATGACCACCGTCGAGGCCGCGCAGGGCAAGCCCTGATGGCCTTCGCCGACCGTCTGCTCGCCGCCTGGTACGCCGGGCACCCGGCGCTGGCCCTGCTGCGGCCGCTGGAGGCCCTGTACCGTCGCGTGGTGACGCGCAAGCGCGCGCGCTTCCTCAGCGGCGAAAGCCCGAGCTACCGTGCCCCGGTACCGGTGATCGTGGTGGGCAATATCACCGTCGGCGGTACCGGCAAGACGCCGATGATCCTCTGGCTGATCGAGCACTGCCGCCGGCAGGGGCTCAAGGTCGGCGTGGTCAGCCGTGGCTATGGCGCCAAGCCGCCGCACTATCCCTGGCGCGTCCAGGCTGACCAGCCTGCGGATCAGGCCGGCGACGAGCCCTTGCTGATCGTCCAGCGCACCAGCGTGCCGCTGGTGATCGACCCCGACCGTTCCCGTGCCGTGCAGGCCTTGCTGGCCAGTGATGCGCCGGACCTGATCCTGTGCGACGACGGCATGCAGCATTACCGCCTGGCTCGCGACCTGGAGCTGGTGTTGATCGACGCCGCCCGGGGCCTGGGCAATCACCGCTGCCTGCCGGCCGGCCCATTGCGCGAGCCGGCCGAGCGCTTGGGCGAGGCCGACGCGGTGCTGTTCAACGGCGCCGAGACCGACCGCGCCGACGGCTTCGCCTTCCGCCTGCAACCCTCGGCGCTGATCAACCTGCGCAGCGGCGAGCGCCGCGAGCTCGACCTGTTCCCGGCTGGCCAGGCGCTGCACGCCGTGGCCGGCATCGGCAATCCACAACGTTTCTTCAACACCCTGCTGGGGCTACACTGGCAGCCGGTGCCGCACCCTTTCGCCGACCATGCGCCCTACAGCCGTGAAGTGCTGTCGTTCAGCCCGCCGCTGCCGCTGGTGATGACCGAGAAGGATGCGGTGAAATGCCGGCCCTTCGCCGCCGACGACTGGTGGTACCTGGCGGTCGACGCCGTGCCGACGCCCGCCTTCAGCGCCTGGTTCGACGCCCAGCTCGACCGCCTGCTGCCCGGCCGCCCCTGAGCCTTTTTTCATTTTCCGTCGCAAGGACACCTCCATGGACACCAAACTGCTCGATATCCTGGCCTGCCCGATCACCAAGGGCCCGCTCAAGCTTAGCGCCGACAAGACCGAGCTGATCAGCAAGGGCGCCGGCCTGGCCTATCCGATCCGCGATGGCATCCCGGTGATGCTGGAAAGCGAGGCGCGCACCCTGACCGACGAAGAGCGCCTGGACAAATGAGCCTGGACTTCACCGTGGTGATTCCCGCCCGGCTGCGCTCCACGCGCCTGCCGGGCAAGCCATTGCTGCCGATCGCCGGCAAGCCGATGGTCCAGCATGTGTGGGAGCAGGCGCGCAAGAGCGACGCCAGCCGCGTGGTCATCGCCACCGACGATGCCAGCATCGTCGAGGCCTGCCAGGCGTTTGGCGCCGAGGTGCTGCTGACCCGTGCCGACCATGAGTCGGGCACCGATCGCCTGGCCGAGGTCGCCGCCCAGCTGGGCCTGGCCGCCGATGCCATCGTGGTCAACGTGCAGGGCGACGAGCCCCTGATACCGCCGGTGATCATCGACCAGGTGGCGGCCAACCTCGCCGCGCACCCGGAGGCTGGCATCGCCACCCTGGCCGAGCCGATCCACGCCCCGGAAACCCTCTTCAACCCCAATGCGGTCAAAGTGGTCAGCGACAAGCACGGCCTGGCCCTGACCTTTAGCCGCGCGCCGCTGCCCTGGGCCCGCGACGCCTTCGCCCACAACCGCGACCAACTGCCGGAAGGCGTGCCTTATCGCCGTCATATCGGCATGTACGCCTACCGGGTGGGCTTCCTCCAGGACTTCGTCGCCTGGGGCCCATGCTGGCTGGAGCAGACCGAATCGCTGGAGCAGCTGCGCGCTCTGTGGCATGGCGTGCGCATCCATGTCGCCGACGCCATCGAGGCGCCGGCCGTGGGCGTGGACACCCCTGAAGACCTGGAGCGCGTTCGGCGCTTGCTGGAGGCCTGATGCGCGTTTTGTTCGTCTGCCTCGGCAACATCTGCCGCTCGCCGACCGCCGAAGGCGTGCTGCGCCATCAGCTCGAGGCCGCAGGCCTGGGTGATGTGGTGCAGGTGGCCTCCGCCGGCACCGGCGACTGGCATGTCGGCAAGGCGCCCGACAGTCGCACGTGCAAGGCCGCCCTGGCCCGTGGCTACGACCTGTCGCGCCAGCGTGCCCAGCAGATCAAGGCGGCGCATTTTGCCGAGTACGACCTGGTCCTGGCCATGGACAAGAGCAACCTGGGTAACCTGCAGGCCCTGCGTCCGCACAACGCCAAGGGCGAGCTCGACCTGTTCCTGCGCCGCTATGGCGCGGCCCTGGACGAAGTGCCGGACCCTTACTACGGCGGTGCCGAAGGCTTCGAGCAGGTCCTGGACCTGATCGAGGCGGCCTGCCGCGAGCTGGTCGTGGAAATCAAGGGGCGGTTATGACGGCGCACTGGCAGGAGCGCGTGTCGCTCAAGCCCTACAACACCTTCGGCATCGATGTCAGTGCCCGCTACTTCACCCAGGCCCATGACGACGACGAAGCCCGCCAGGCCCTGGCCCAGGCCGCCGAGCGGCAGGTGCCGGTGCTGGTGATTGGCGGCGGCAGCAACCTGCTGTTGTCCCGCGATGTCGAGGCCCTGGTGCTGCACATGGCCAGCCGTGGCCGACGCCTGCTCAGCGATGATGGTGAGCGGGTGGTGGTGGAGGCCGAGGCCGGCGAGCCCTGGCACCCGTTCGTGCAGTGGAGCCTTGGGCAGGGCTTGTGCGGGCTGGAAAACCTCAGCTTGATCCCCGGCACCGTGGGCGCCGCGCCGATGCAGAACGTCGGTGCCTATGGCGTGGAGATCAAGGATGTGTTCGCCGGCTTGACCGCGCTGGACCGCGAGACCGGCGAGCTGCGGGATTTCTCGTTGGAAGAGTGCGCGTTCGGTTATCGCGACAGCGTGTTCAAACGCAACCCCGGGCGCTGGCTGATTGTACGCGTGCGCTTTGCCTTGAATCGTACCTTGCAGGCACACCTGGACTACGGCCCGGTGCGTCAGCGCCTGGCGGAGCAGGGCGTCGAGCAGCCGACCGCGCAGGCGATCAGCGACGCGATCTGCAGTATCCGTCGGGAGAAACTGCCGGATCCGGCTGAGTTGGGCAATGCAGGGAGCTTCTTCAAGAACCCGGTGGTGTCCGCTGAGTTGGCCGAGCGTATTCGTGCCGGGCATCCTGGCGTGGTGGCCTATCCCCAGGCCGATGGCCAAGTGAAGCTGGCGGCCGGCTGGTTGATCGAGCAGGCGGGGTGGAAAGGCTATCGCGATGGCGATGCGGGGGTGCACCGCTTGCAGTCGTTGGTGCTGGTCAACTACGGCCAGGCGAGCGGGGCGCAGTTGCATGCGCTGGCGCGGCGGATCCAGGCGGATATCCTCAAGCGCTTCGGGGTTGAGCTGGAGATGGAGCCGAACCTGTACTGATGGGGTGGCCTGGGCTTGCCCCGCGATCACCGGCAGAGCCGGTGCCATCCACCGGCAAAGAAAAAGCCCCGCCAGTTCGCACTGGCGGGGCTTTTTCATTCAGCCGAGGCTATCAACCGTGATGAGGCTTGTGCTCGTCAGCGGTTTCCAGGGCTTCGGCCGGGGTAGCCTGGGCGGCGGCCAGAGCAGCGGCGGCGGCTTCGGCTTCACGCTTGCGGCGACGCACTTCACGCGGGTCGTTCGGCGCACGGCCGTTCGGCAGCATGATGGTGGACGGCTCGACCGGTGCTTGCTCGGCAACCACGGCTGGCGCAGGCTCGGCCACCGGGGCTTCGACCGCTTCAGGCTGGGCTTCGACGGCTTCAGCTACCGGGGCAGGCTGTTCGGCGACTGGCGCCTTGGCTTCAACCGCTTCGGCAACCGGTGCCTTCTCGATCTCGCCCGCTTCCACTACTGGGGCTTGCACGACCGCGGCCGGCTCGACCGCTGCCTCGACAACGGCGGCGGCCGGCTGCTCGGCGGCGGCTTCTTCGACCACAGGCTGTGGCGCCACTTCGACGACAGGCTCGATGCTCGGCTCGGCAGCGACCACTGGCTCGCTGACAGGCTGCTCGACCACCGGGGCGATGGCGACCTGCTCGGCCACGACTTCGGTGATTTGCACCTGGGTCTCGGCGACAGCGGCGCTGGCGCGTTCGGCCTGCTGGTTGGCTTGGGCCTCGGCGTCGGCGCTGATGTTGCTGGTGGCAACGGCAGCGATCACGGCTGTACCGGCGGCCAATTCAGCACCCAGCTCGGTGGCCTGGTGCTGTTGTGGCTGCTCTTCGCCGGCGTCTTCGTCGCCGCCGTCGATCAGCTCGCCATTGGCGTTGCGCTGGCGCTCACGACGGTTGCTGCGACGACGCTGGCCACGGGAACGGCGGCGTGGACGCTCGCCATCGGCGCCTTCCTGCTCGTCCTGTAGCAGCTCTTCGTTCGGCAGTTGCTCCTCGGCGAGCTCCACGGCCTGTTCGGCGGCCTGCACCTCAGGGCGCAGCTGGCGCTCTTCGCGTGGGGCACGTTCTTCACGCGGTGCACGCTCTTCGCGGGGGGCGCGTTCTTCACGCGGAGCACGCTCTTCGCGAGGGGCGCGCTCTTCACGCGGAGCGCGCTCTTCGCGTGGAGCACGCTCTTCACGCGGTGCACGCTCTTCACGCGGTGCACGCTCTTCGCGTGGCGCGCGCTCTTCACGGGCTACGCGTTCTTCGCGTGGCGCACGCTCT
>NZ_NIBE01000087.1:0-20652 GCF_002205115.1 Pseudomonas sp. DrBHI1 | reverse complement strand
CGCTCTTCGCGTGGCGCACGTTCTTCACGCGGGGCACGCTCTTCGCGAGGCTGACGCTCTTCACGCGGGGCGCGCTCGCCGCGCTCTTCGCGTGGCTTGCGGTCTTCTTCGCGACGGCCGTTGCGGTTGCGGCTCTGCTGGCGACCGTTACGGCGCTCTTCGTTACGTGGCGAGCGTTCGGTGGCTGGCTTCTCGGTGGTGGCGACCGGTGCGGCGGCAGGCTCTTCCTTGCCGGCGAACAGGCTGACCAGCGACTTGACCAGGCCTTTGAACAGGCTCGGCTCGGCGGCGACAGGGGCGGCGACCGGCGCGGCAGGGGCCGGCTGCTCTTCAGCGGTTGTCGGCACCGGGGCGTTGGCGCGGGCCGGCGCGGTCTTGACCGCGGCTTCCTGGCGCACCAGGGTGCGGGTGGCGGTCGGCTGCGGCGCTTCTTCGGTCTCGGCGGAGGCGATCTCGTAGCTGGACTGGTTGTTCAGCACGTCGGGGTTGTCGTCGCGCAGGCGCTGGACTTCGAAGTGCGGGGTTTCCAGGTGATCGTTCGGCAGGATGATGATGCGCGCGCGCGTGCGCAGTTCGATCTTGGTGATCGAGTTGCGTTTCTCGTTGAGCAGGAAGGCGGCGACCGGGATCGGCACCTGGGCGCGCACTTCGGCGGTGCGGTCCTTCAGTGCTTCTTCCTCGATCAGGCGCAGGATCGCCAGCGACAGCGACTCGACGTCACGGATGATGCCGGTGCCGGAGCAGCGCGGGCAGACGATGCCGCTGCTTTCGCCCAGCGATGGACGCAGGCGCTGACGGGACATTTCCAGCAGGCCGAAGCGCGAGATGCGGCCAACCTGAACGCGAGCGCGGTCGGCCTCGAGGCACTCACGCACGCGCTCTTCGACAGCGCGCTGGTTCTTGGCCGGGGTCATGTCGATGAAATCGATGACGATCAGGCCGCCGATGTCGCGCAGGCGCAGCTGGCGAGCGATCTCTTCGGCCGCTTCCAGGTTGGTCTGCAGGGCGGTTTCTTCGATGTCGCTGCCTTTGGTGGCGCGCGCCGAGTTGATGTCGATGGACACCAGGGCTTCGGTCGGGTCGATGACGATCGAGCCGCCGGACGGCAGGTCGACCACGCGCTGGAAGGCGGTTTCGATCTGGCTTTCGATCTGGAAGCGGTTGAACAGCGGCACGCTGTCTTCGTACAGCTTGACCTTGCTGGCGTACTGCGGCATCACCTGGCGAATGAAGGTCAGGGCTTCTTCCTGGGCGTCGATGCTGTCGATCAGCACCTCGCCGATGTCCTGGCGCAGGTAGTCGCGGATGGCGCGGATGATGACGTTGCTTTCCTGGTAGATCAGGAACGGAGCGGCGCGGTCTTGCGAGGCTTCCTTGATGGCGGTCCACAGCTGCAGCAGGTAGTCGAGGTCCCACTGCATTTCTTCGCTGCTGCGGCCCAGGCCCGCGGTGCGCACGATCAGGCCCATGTCGCCCGGAACGGTCAGGCCGTTCAGCGCTTCGCGCAGTTCGTTGCGCTCTTCGCCTTCGATGCGGCGGGAGATGCCACCGGCGCGCGGGTTGTTGGGCATCAGTACCAGGTAGCGGCCGGCCAGGCTGATGAAGGTGGTCAGGGCGGCGCCTTTGTTGCCGCGCTCTTCCTTCTCGACCTGGACGATGACTTCCTGGCCTTCGCTCAGGACTTCCTTGATGTTGACCCGGCCTTCAGGGGCTTTCTTGAAGTATTCGCGGGAGATTTCCTTCAGCGGCAGGAAGCCGTGTCGTTCGGAGCCGAAGTCGACGAAGGCCGCTTCGAGGCTGGGCTCGATCCGGGTGATCTTGCCTTTGTAGATGTTGGCCTTTTTCTGCTCGCGGGCGCCGGACTCGATGTCCAGGTCGTAGAGACGTTGGCCGTCCACCAGGGCTACACGCAACTCTTCGGGCTGAGTTGCGTTAATCAGCATTCTTTTCATGTTGTACCGTCGGTTTCCGGGCTGCCGGAAACGGCGTGCGGCACACACGACTTGTCAGGGTCGGTGCCAAGGTGCGCAAAGGGTGGCGGGCCACCCCCGTGTCTGGCGACGTTCGGCACCAGCCGGTTGCCCAGCCTGCCGTTGTCGCGACGACGCGTCCTGTTTTGCGGTGCCAAAAGACCTGTCGAGCTTTTCGAAGGTTATCCGAATCAATCGAGCGGGCCTGGTGCACTCAGTCAGGAGGAGGAATCAACCGGTCGTCCGTGGACGCCACCAGGGCGTCTGTTCAGGACCTTGTCCGCTCATTGCCCGTTGAGTGGGGCGCTGGGGCGGGTTCGGTGCCACACGGTCCGAGGGCTGTACATCTCCACCCTGCACGTATCCCTGAAAATTCGGTGCTGCCGCGCGCTGAATCCGCAACGGGTTGCATTTTTCGCCAGCCCGGTTCCGGGCTGGCGCCATAACATATCCAAGGCAGGTATTTCCGAAGCATTCGCCCGAATGCGCGGAAACGACGGTGGCGGGCAGAGGTACGGCGAAAAGAATCGGGATAAGCAGGTGAAACACCGCACTTGTCGTTTTTTTTCGGTCTTCTCTACACAGCGCTGGTGGCGATTCCAGGCATTTAGTTAAACTGGCGAACGCTCCGTAGGACGGCCTCGCGTCCTCGGGAATTGCGATGGTCAGGGCCGGCGTAGAGCCTGGTGCCGCTGGCCTGCCGCTTTTGGCGGCGTTCGCGACTATAGCAGCAATGATTAAGTGCTTCAATTCCATAAAAAATTGTTATGATCCCGCCATGACGACCAATACCCCCCCGACTTCCGGCGTTCAGCTGATCGAAGTCCCGCCGGAGCTTGCCGGCCAGCGCATCGACAATTTCCTCATCACGGCCCTCAAGGGCGTGCCCAAGACCTTGGTCTACCGCATCCTGCGCAAGGGTGAGGTGCGGGTCAACAAGGGCCGGATCAAGCCCGAGTACAAGCTGCAGGCCGGCGATGTGGTGCGCGTGCCGCCGGTGCGCCTGCCCGAGCGCGACGAGCCGGCGCCGGTGGCCCAAGGGCTGCTGCAGCGCCTCGAGGCGGCCATTGTCTATGAGGATAAGGCGCTGATCGTGATGAACAAGCCGGCCGGCATCGCCGTGCACGGCGGCAGCGGCCTGAGCTTTGGCGTGATCGAGGCGCTGCGCCAACTGCGCCCGGACGCCAAGGAGCTGGAGCTGGTGCATCGCCTGGACCGCGACACCTCGGGCCTGCTGATGATCGCCAAGAAGCGCAGCATGCTGCGCCACCTGCATGCCGCCCTGCGCGGCGATGGCGTCGACAAACGCTACATGGCGCTGGTGCGCGGCCATTGGCCGACCTCGAAGAAGCAGGTCAATGCGCCGCTGCAGAAGAGCAACCTGCGTTCCGGCGAGCGCATGGTCGAGGTCAACGACGAGGGCAAGGACGCGCTGACGATGTTCCGCGTGCTGCGCCGCTTCGGCGAGTTCGCCACTATTGTCGAGGCGCGGCCGATCACCGGGCGTACCCACCAGATCCGCGTGCATACCCTGCATGCCGGGCACATGATCGCCGGCGACAGCAAGTACGGCGATGAAGACTTCACTCGCGAGATCCGCGAGCTGGGCGGCAAGCGTCTGTTCCTGCATGCCTACCAGCTGACCGTGCCGCTGCCCGATGGTGGCGAGCTCAAGCTCGAGGCGCCGGTGGATGAGATGTGGGCCAAGACCATCGAGCGACTGGCGTCCTGAGCCATGAATAAAAGTTATGACCTGCTGATCTTCGACTGGGACGGCACCCTGGCCGACTCCATCGGGCGCATCGTCGAGGCCATGAACGTGGCCGCCGGGCGTGCCGGCGAGGCCCCCAGCAGCGACGAGGCGGTCAAGGGCATCATCGGCCTGGCGCTGGGGGAGGCGATCGCCACCCTGTACCCGCACCTCGATGCGCCGCAGGTCGAGGCGTTCCGCCGGCACTACGCCGACGTGTACATGGCGCTGGACCAGCAGCCGTCGCCGTTGTTCGACGGCGTGGTCGAGTCGCTGGAGGCGTTCCGTGCCGAGGGGTATCGTCTGGCAGTGGCCACCGGCAAGGCGCGGCGCGGCCTGGACCGGGTGCTCAAGGCCAATGGCTGGGAAGGCTATTTCGACATCACCCGGGCTGCCGACGAAACCCGTGGCAAGCCGCATCCGCTGATGCTCGAAGAGATTCTCGCCCATTGCCGGGTCGAACCCGGGCGGGCGCTGATGGTCGGAGATTCGGCGTTCGACCTGCAGATGGCCAGCAACGCCGGCATGCATTCGGTAGCGGTGGGCTACGGCGCCATGTCGCTGCAGGCCTTGGCCGAATTCGGCCCGCAAGTGTGCATCGAGCATTTTTCCCAGTTGCGCGAATGGCTGGCCGAGCCTGCGCAGATCAATTTCCAAGGTAGGTGAGCATGACTGACGAATGGAAGGCGCCCGAGCCGGACGAAGCCGGTGAGGAGCGCAAGAGCTGGAAGCTGCTGGAGAAGACCTTGCTGGCAGGCGTCCAGGAGCAGCGCCGGGCGCGGCGCTGGGGGATCTTCTTCAAGCTGCTGACCTTTGTGTACCTGTTTGGCATCCTGTTCCTGTTCACGCCGTTGATGGATGTGGACAAGGCGGCCTCGCGCAGCGGCAACCACACCGCGCTGGTCGAGGTGCGCGGCGTGATTGCCGACCAGGAGCCGGCCAGCGCCGACAATATCGTCAAGAGTCTGCGCGAGGCGTTCAAGGATCCGAAGACCAAGGCTGTGGTCATGCGTATCAACAGCCCGGGCGGCAGTCCGGTGCAGTCAGGCTATGTGTACGACGAGATCCGTCGTCTGCGCGCCGAGTACCCTGCCATCAAGCTGTATGCGGTGATCGCCGACCTCGGTGCGTCCGGGGCCTACTACATCGCCAGCGCCGCCGACGAGATCTATGCCGACAAGGCCAGTCTGGTCGGTTCCATTGGTGTCACCGCGGCCGGCTACGGCTTCGTCGGGGCCATGGACAAGCTGGGGGTGGAGCGTCGTACCTATACGGCTGGCGAGCACAAGGCGTTCCTTGATCCGTTCTCGCCACAGAAACCCGAAGAAACCGCGTTCTGGCAGGGTGTGCTGGACACCACGCACCGCCAGTTCATCGCCATGGTCAAGCAGGGGCGTGGCGAGCGCCTGAAAGACAAGGATCACCCTGAGCTGTTCAGTGGGCTGATCTGGTCGGGCGAGCAGGCCAAGGAGTTGGGTCTGGTGGACGGGCTGGGCAGTGCCAGCTATGTCGCCCGCGACATCGTGGGTGAGAAGGAGTTGGTGGACTTCACTGTGCAGGAGTCGCCGTTTGATCGTTTCTCCAAGCGTATCGGTGCCAGCGTGGCGGAGCGCCTGGCGCTGTATATGGGCTTCCAGGGGCCTTCGCTGCGTTGATCTGAATCGGCGTGGCATTCATCGCGGGGCAAGCTCGCTCCCACTGGTCGCTCATTGGCCTCGTGGGGGCGGGCTTGCCCCGCGATTGCATGTTCAAGGCACCTGCACGCCTTCCTTGTGCAGCATGTCCACCAGTCGAATCAGTGGCAGCCCGATCAGGCTCGTGGCATCGCAGCCGTGGGTGCTCTGGAACAGGCTGACCCCCAGTCCCTCGGCCTTGAAGCTGCCGGCGCAATCCAGCGGCTGCTCGGCCGTCACGTAGCGCTCCACGCGCTCTCGATCCAGCTCGCGCATCGTCACGGTAAACGGCACGCAATCAACCTGGCAGTGGCCGGTGGCGCTGTTCAGCAGCGCCAGCCCGGTGAGGAAAGTGACCTGTTGCCCGCTGCTCTCCAGCAATTGCTCGCAGGCGCGTTCAAAGGTGTGGGGTTTACCGAGGATTTGCTCGCCCAGCACCGCCACCTGGTCGGAGCCGATGATCAGGTGGTCGGGGTGGCTGGCGGCCAGGGCTTCGGCCTTCTGTCGAGCCAGGCGGCGGACCAGCTCGACGGCGGGTTCGTCATCGAGGCGCCGTTCGTCAAGGTCGGGGCTTGCCCAGGTGAAGGGCAGGCGCAGGCGGGTGAGCAGTTCACGGCGGTACGCAGAGCTGGAAGCCAGTAACAAGGGAAGCATGGTAGACTCCTGGGCAATTACCCCGAATTCTAACATGCGAGATGACACCTAATTTCCTTTGACAGGGAGGGGGTGCATCCCTAGAATGCTGCGCCTATGTTGAATGACCCGATTCCACCTCACGTTGACCCGCGCAAATTGGCTGATCGTGGCGTAACCCTCGAAGGTTCGCTGCAACTCGCTGATTTGGAAAGACTCTGCGACCCGCTTTCCGACAATGTCGGTACGGTGCAGGCGAAGTTCGATTTTGAACGAGATGAGCAGCACGTGGTGGTTATCCACAGCGCGCTGGACGTCGAAGTCAAGATGGTTTGCCAGCGTTGTCTTGAGCTGGTCACCCTGCCGATCCACAGCGAATGCACATACGCCGTGGTGAAGGAGGGTGCGAACACCCAGTCGTTGCCGAAAGGCTATGACGTGCTGGAACTGGGCGAAGATCCTTTGGATCTGCAGGCGTTGGTCGAGGAAGAGCTGTTGCTCGCCCTGCCGATCGTGCCTGCTCATCATCCGGAAGAATGCCAGCAGCCGGCGGGACTCGATGAGCCCGAGCCGAGCAAGGACGAGGTATCGCGGTCCAACCCGTTCAGTGTATTGGCGCAGTTAAAGCGTGACCCAAACGTTTAGGAGTTAATCAATTATGGCTGTTCAGCAGAACAAAAAATCCCGCTCTGCCCGTGACATGCGCCGTTCGCACGACGCCCTGTCGGCAGAAGCTCTGTCGGTAGAGAAGAGCACCGGTGAAGTACACCTGCGTCACCACGTATCGCCAGAAGGCGTATACCGTGGTCGCAAAGTGATCGACAAGGGCGCCGACGAGTAATCCTTGTCCGCTCAGATCATCGCGATCGACGCAATGGGCGGGGACTTCGGTCCCCGCAACATTGTCCAGGCTAGCATTGCCTGCCTTTCGGCTACCCCCTCGCTGCACCTGACCCTCGTCGGTCAACCCTCCCTCCTTGAAGATCTCCTCAGCGGCCTTGCGGCTGCGGATCGCGCGCGCCTGCAGATTGTCGCGGCCAGCGAAGTGATCGGCATGGACGAGCGGCCATCGCAGGCGTTGCGTGGCAAGCCGGACTCGTCGATGCGCGTCGCCCTCGAACTGGTGCGTGATGGCAAGGCCCAGGCCTGCGTGAGTGCCGGCAACACCGGCGCGCTCATGGCCCTGTCGCGCCTGGTGCTCAAGACCCTGCCTGGTATCGATCGCCCGGCGATGGTGGCGGCGATTCCGACCCAGGCGGGCTATTGCCAGTTGCTCGACCTCGGCGCCAATGTCGATTGCAGCGCGGAAAACCTCTACCAGTTCGCCGTGATGGGCGCGGTGGCCGCCCAGGCCCTGGGCGTGCACCGGCCGCGGGTGGCGCTGCTCAATATCGGTACCGAGGACATCAAGGGCAACCAGCAGGTCAAGCTGGCCGCCAGTCTGCTGCAGAACGCCCGGGGCCTGAACTACATCGGCTTCGTCGAAGGCGACGGGCTGTACCGCGGCGAGGCGGACGTGGTGGTGTGCGATGGATTCGTCGGCAATATCCTGCTCAAGTCCAGCGAAGGCCTGGCGACCATGATCGGCGCGCGCATCGAGGCGTTGTTCCGTGGCGGGCTGCTGGCGCGGGCGGCCGGGGCCATGGCCATGCCGTTGCTCAAGCGCCTGCAGGCCGACCTGGCGCCGGCGCGACACAATGGCGCAAGCTTCCTGGGCTTGCAGGGCATCGTCATCAAGAGCCATGGTTCTGCCGGCGTGCAGGGCTTGCAGAGTGCGATCCAGCGGGCGTTGATCGAGATCCAGGAAAACCTGCCGCAGCGTCTGCACGGACGCCTCGAAGACCTGTTGCCGTGATAAGGCTAAAACAGGTCTTAGGCATATCCGCAATGAAGTGCTTAAATGTGACCGCTTGGTCTGCCGCTCCATCCAAGCTTTCAGATTGCGCGCCCGGCCCAAGGCCCGGCGCACCCCATCCGACGACAAGATCATAAGGGCTTGTTCAATGTCTGCATCCCTCGCATTCGTCTTTCCTGGTCAAGGTTCCCAGTCGCTGGGCATGCTCAAGGAGCTGGGCGCCGAAAAACCGGTAATCGTCGAGACCTTCAAGGAAGCGTCCGAGGCCCTGGGCTACGACCTGTGGAAACTGGTCCAGGAAGGCCCGGAAGAACAACTCAACCAGACCGACAAGACCCAGCCGGCCATCCTGACCGCCTCGATTGCCCTGTGGCGCCTGTGGCTGGAAGAGGGTGGCGCGCAGCCTGCGTACGTCTCCGGTCATAGCCTGGGTGAATACAGCGCCCTGGTCGCCGCTGGCAGCCTGTCGCTGAAGGACGCGGTGCGCCTGGTCGAGCGCCGCGGTCAGCTGATGCAGGAAGCCGTGCCGGCCGGTCATGGCGCGATGGCCGCGATCCTTGGCCTGGACGACGCGGTCGTGGTCGAGATCTGCGCCAAGGCTGCCGAAGACGAAGTGGTCAGCGCGGTAAACTTCAACTCCCCTGGCCAGGTGGTCATCGCCGGCAACAAGGCAGCGGTGGATCGCGCCATGGAGCTGTGCAAAGAGGCCGGTGCCAAGCGCGCCCTGCCGCTGGCGGTCAGCGTGCCGTCGCACTGCGCGCTGATGAAGCCGGCCGCCGAGCGTTTCGCCGAGTCGGTCAACGCCATCGAATGGAAGGCCCCGCAGATCCCGGTGGTGCAGAACGTCACTGCCGCCATCGCCGCCGACCTCGACGCCCTCAAGCAGGACCTGCTGGCGCAGCTGTATCAGCCGGTACGCTGGGTCGAGTGCGTGCAGGCCCTGGCCGAGCGCGGCGCGGTGAACCTGGTCGAATGCGGTCCGGGCAAGGTCCTGGCCGGCCTGAACAAGCGTTGCGCCGACGGCGTGACCACCTACAACCTCAACACCCCAGACGCTGTCGCCGCCACCCGTGCGGCGCTGGCCTGAATTCGGAGAAGCTTGCATGAGCCTGCAAGGTAAAGTTGCACTGGTCACCGGCGCCAGCCGTGGTATCGGCCAGGCCATCGCCCTCGAGCTGGGCCGCCAGGGCGCGACCGTGATCGGTACCGCCACCACCGCCTCTGGCGCCGAGCGCATTGCCGCCACCCTGAAAGAACACGGCATCAACGGTACCGGTCTTGAGCTGAACGTCACCAGTGCCGAGTCCGTGGACGCGGTGTTGGGCGCCATCGGCGAGCAGTTCGGCGCGCCGGCCATCCTGGTCAACAACGCCGGCATCACCCGCGACAACTTGATGCTGCGGATGAAGGACGACGAGTGGTTCGACGTGATCGACACCAACCTCAACAGCCTCTACCGTCTGTCCAAGGGCGTGCTGCGCGGCATGACCAAGGCCCGCTGGGGTCGTATCATCAGCATCGGTTCGGTGGTGGGTGCCATGGGCAACGCCGGCCAGGCCAACTACGCCGCCGCCAAGGCCGGCCTGGAAGGCTTCAGCCGTGCCCTGGCCCGTGAAGTGGGCTCGCGTGGCATCACCGTCAACTCGGTGACCCCGGGCTTCATCGACACCGACATGACCCGCGAGCTGCCAGAAGCGCAGCGCGAGGCCCTGCAAAAAGAGATTCCGCTGGGCCGCCTGGGCCAGGCCGAGGAGATCGCGAAAGTGGTTTCCTTCCTGGCTTCCGACGGCGCAGCCTATGTCACCGGCGCCACCGTGCCGGTGAACGGCGGGATGTACATGTAAAAACCGCAACTCAATGTGACGGATTGCTTCAAAAAAGAGTCATACTGCGAGCCTAAAATCCGTTATAAAGCTGCAACCAGATTCCGGGCAGAGGGCCCGGTGGCCTGGTGGAAGGCGCGTTACGCTTGAAAAGCAGGCGTCTTCCTATAAACTTGGTCACCGGCCAGCTGCCTGACATATGTCCATTAGGAGTGAAAACTAGGTATGAGCACCATCGAAGAACGCGTCAAGAAAATCGTCGCCGAGCAACTGGGCGTCAAGGAAGATGAAGTGAAGAACACCTCTTCCTTCGTTGAGGACCTGGGTGCCGATTCGCTTGACACCGTTGAGCTGGTGATGGCTCTGGAAGAGGAATTCGAGACCGAAATCCCTGACGAAGAAGCCGAGAAGATCACTACCGTTCAAGCTGCCATCGACTACGTCAACGCCCACCAGGCCTAAGACGTTTCAGTCGACGCTACTTGTCGGGAAAAACCGCACTGCCGTCGCCGGCGTGCGGTTTTTTCTTTGCAAGCCCTGCAATCAGCGGAGTCTGTTGCCAGGCCATTGGCCGCGCCAGTGCACTGGCAAGAGACTCTGTAATTTGGAAATGAGGAGAGTACTGTGTCGCGTAGACGCGTCGTGGTCACTGGTATGGGTATGCTGTCGCCACTGGGTACCGATGTACCGAGCACCTGGCAGGGCATTCTGGCTGGCCGCAGTGGCATCGGTCCGATCGAACATACGGATCTGTCTGCCTACTCCACCCGTTTTGGCGGCTCGGTAAAGGGCTTCGAAGTCGAGCAGTACCTGTCGGCCAAGGAGGCCCGCAAGCTCGACCTGTTCATCCAGTACGGCCTGGCGGCCGGCTTCCAGGCGGTGCGCAACGCCGGCCTGGAAATCACCGATGCCAACCGCGAGCGCATCGGCGTGGCCATGGGCTCGGGCATCGGCGGCCTGACCAACATCGAAGATACCAGCAAGACCCTGCACGAGCAGGGGCCGCGCCGGATCTCGCCGTTCTTCGTGCCGGGCTCGATCATCAACATGATCTCCGGCTTCCTGTCGATCCACCTGGGTCTGCAAGGGCCGAACTACGCGATCGCCACCGCCTGCACCACCGGCACCCACTGCATCGGCATGGCCGCGCGCAACATCGCCTACGGCGAAGCCGACGTGATGATCGCCGGTGGCGCCGAAATGGCCGCCTGCGGGCTGGGCATGGGCGGCTTCGGCGCGTCCCGCGCGCTGTCGACCCGCAACGACGAGCCGGCCCGTGCCAGCCGTCCGTGGGACAAGGGCCGAGACGGCTTCGTGCTGTCCGACGGTGCTGGCGCCCTGGTGCTCGAAGAACTGGAGCACGCCAAGGCCCGTGGCGCCACCATCTACGCCGAGCTGGTCGGCTTCGGCATGAGCGGCGACGCCTTTCACATGACCTCGCCGCCCGACTCCGGCGAAGGTGCTGCCCGCTGCATGGCCAATGCCCTGCGTGATGCCGGCATCCAGCCTGAGGACGTCAGCTACATCAACGCCCACGGCACCTCGACGCCGGCCGGCGACGTGGCCGAAGTGGCCGCGATCAAGCGCGTGTTCGGTGAGCATGCCTACAAGCTGGCGGTCAGCTCGACCAAGTCGATGACCGGCCACCTGCTCGGCGCCGCCGGCGCGGTGGAGGCGATCTTCAGCGTCCTGGCGATCAACAGCCAGATGGCGCCGCCGACCATCAACCTGGACGAGCCCGATGAAGGCTGCGACCTGGACTTCGTGCCTCACCAGGCGCGCAGCATGCCGATCGACGTGGTGCTGTCCAACTCGTTCGGCTTCGGTGGCACCAACGGTTCGCTGGTATTCCGTCGGTTCGCCGACTGATGCACAGCTGGATCGATGGCCAGGACGCGGCTGCGGTCAATCTGCAGAACCGCGGCCTGGCCTACGGCGATGGCCTGTTCGAGACCATTGCCGTGCGCGGCGGCAGGCCCAGCCTGCTGGCGCTGCACCTCGACCGCCTGGCGCTGGGTTGCCAGCGGCTGGCGATCGAGGCCGACCTGGCGCTGGTTCGCAATGAACTGTTGCAATTCGCCCAGCTGCTGGGCGAGGGCGTCGCCAAGCTGATCCTGACCCGCGGCGACAGTCAGCGTGGCTATGCCCCGGTGGCTGGCGCCCAGGCGCGGCGCATCCTTCAGGGCAGCCCCTTGCCGGCCTATCCTGGCGAACATGCCGAACAGGGTGTGCGCCTGTACGCCTGTCAGACGCGGTTGGCGGAACAACCGCTGCTGGCCGGGCTCAAACACCTCAACCGCCTCGAGCAGGTGCTGGCCCGCGCCGAGTGGCAGGATCCGGCGTTTGCCGAGGGCTTGATGCGTGACGCCCAAGGGCGGGTGATCGAAGGGGTGTACAGCAACCTGTTCCTGGTGCGTGACGGCGTGCTGCTGACTGCCGAGCTGAGCCGTTGTGGCGTGGCCGGGGTGATGCGCGCGGCATTGCTGGAGCAGGCGCGGTTGCTGGGTATTCCCACCCAGGTACGGGACTTGCCGCTGGAGGCGTTGGAGCAGGCCGACGAAGTGTTCGTCTGCAACAGTGTCTACGGCATCTGGCCTGTGCGTGAATTCGCCGCGCTGAACTGGCCGGCCGGGCCGCTCACCCGTAAACTGCAGGCCGTTGCCCGTACGTTACTGGATACCTGATTCGTGAGACGCAAATTCCTGCTGCTGCTGGAAATGAGCTTGATCCTCGCCGGCCTGGCACTGGGCTGGGCCGCCTGGAAGGTCAACTCGGTCCTGGAGCAGCCCCTGCAAGTGGCGCAGGAGCGCCTGCTCGACGTGCCCGGCGGCACGACGCCCAACCGTATGTTCTATCGCATGCAAAGCGAAGGCTTGCTCGACGATCCGCTATGGCTGCGCCTTTACTGGCGCTTCAACATGGCGGGCACGCCGCTGCATACCGGCGAATACCGGGTGACCCCGGGCATGACCGTGGGGCAGTTGTTCGACGCTTGGAAGCGCGGTGACGTGGTGCAGTACAACCTCACCCTGGTCGAGGGCTGGACCTTCCGCCAGGTGCGTGCCGCGGTGGCCAAGCATGAAAAGCTCAAGCACACCCTCGAAGGCTTGTCCGATTCCGAAGTGATGGACAAGCTCGGCCACACCGGTGTGTTCCCTGAGGGTCGCTTCTTCCCCGACACCTATCGCTTCGTGCGCGGCATGAGCGACGTCGAGCTGCTGCAGCAGGCCTACATGCGCCTGGACGAAGTGCTGGCCAAGGAGTGGGCCGAACGCAGCGCCGACCTGCCGTATCGCGATCCGTACCAGGCGCTGATCATGGCCTCGCTGGTGGAAAAGGAAACCGGCATTCCCCAGGAGCGTGGGCAGATCGCTGGCGTGTTCGTGCGGCGCATGCGCTTGGGCATGATGCTGCAGACCGACCCGACCGTGATCTACGGCATGGGCGAGCGCTACAACGGCAAGATTACCCGCGCCGACCTGCGCGAGCCGACCCCTTACAACACCTACACCATGACCGGCTTGCCGCCGACGCCGATCGCCATGGTCGGACGCGAGGCGATTCACGCCGCGCTAAACCCCAGCGACGGTTCGAGCCTGTACTTCGTTGCCCGGGGTGATGGCAGCCATGTGTTCTCCGACGACCTGGATGATCACAACAGCGCGGTGCGCGAGTTCCAGCTCAAGCGTCGGGCAGACTATCGTTCCAGCCCTGCGCCGCAGGCCGAGCCGGCGACGTCAGCGCCGCAGGCGACCCCGGACGCGGCGCCTGCTCCCGCGCCGCAAAGCGATGCGCCGGCCCCCACCGATGAATCCGCGCCGGCCGACACGTCGGTGCCAGAAGACACTAAGGAACACTCGTGAGCGGTTTGTTTATCACCCTGGAAGGCCCTGAAGGCGCCGGCAAGAGCACCAACCGCGATTACCTGGCGGCACGTTTGCGCGAGCAGGGCGTCGATGTGGTCATGACCCGCGAGCCTGGTGGCACGCCGTTGGCCGAGCGCATCCGCGAACTGCTGCTGGCGCCGAGCGAGGAGCGCATGGCGGTCGACACCGAGCTGCTGCTGATGTTCGCCGCCCGCGCCCAGCACCTGGCCGAAGTCATCCGCCCGGCGCTGGCCCGTGGCGCCGTGGTGCTGTGCGATCGCTTTACCGACGCCACCTACGCCTACCAGGGTGGCGGCCGCGGCCTGCCGGTGGAGCGCATCGCCATCCTCGAGGCCTTCGTCCAGGGCGAGCTGCGTCCTGACCTGACCTTGGTCTTCGATCTGCCCGTGGAGGTCGGCCTGTCCCGTGCCGCGGCCCGTGGCCGGCTGGACCGCTTCGAGCAGGAAGGCCAGGCCTTCTTCGAGGCGGTGCGCCAGGCCTACCTGCAGCGTGCCGGCCAGCAGCCGCAGCGCTACCGGCTGCTGGACGCCGCCCAGCCGCTGAGCGCGGTGCAGCAGGCCATCGACGCCCTGGTGCCGAGTATCCTGGAGCGTTGCCGTGGCTGATGCCTACCCCTGGCAGCAGGCGCTCTGGCAACAACTGGCCGGGCGTGCCCAGCATGCCCATGCCTACCTGCTGCACGGCCCCCAGGGCATCGGCAAGCGCGCCCTGGCCGAGCGCCTGATGGCACGGCTGCTGTGCCAGCAGCCGCAGGGGTTGGATGCCTGCGGCCAGTGCAAGTCGTGCCTGTTGCTCAAGGCAGGCAGCCACCCGGACAACTTCGTGCTGGAGCCGGAGGAGGCCGACAAGCCAATCAAGATCGACCAAGTGCGTGATCTGGTGTCGTTCGTGGTGCAAACCGCCCAGCAGGGCGGGCGCAAGGTGGTGCTGATCGAGCCGGTGGAGGCGATGAACATCAATGCCTCCAACGCCCTGCTCAAGAGCCTGGAAGAGCCCTCCGGCGATACCGTGCTGTTGCTGGTCAGCCACCAGCCCAGCCGCCTGCTGCCAACCATCAAGAGCCGCTGCCAGCAGGTCGCCTGCCCGCAGCCGAGCCAGGAGCAGAGCCGCGCCTGGCTGGCCGCCGCCCTTGCCGGCAGCGCCGAGGAAGAGCGCGAGGAGCTGCTGACCCTGGCCGCCGGTTCGCCGCTGATGGCCGTGAGCCTGCAGGCCCAGGGCGTGCGCGAGCAGCGTGCGTTGGTGGCCGAGGGGGTGAAGAAGCTGCTCAAGCAGCAGCAGTCGCCCAGTCAGCTGGCCGAGGCCTGGAGCAACGTGCCGTTGCTGCTGCTGTTCGACTGGTTCTGCGACTGGTCGCACCTGATCCTGCGCTACCAGTTGACCCAGGATGAGGAAGGACTAGGCTTGGCCGACATGCGCAAGGTGCTGCAGTACCTGGCGCAGAAGAGCCGCCAGGGCAAGGTGCTGGAGGTCCAGGCGTGGATCCTCGAACAGCGCCAGAAGGTGCTGGGCAAGGCCAACCTCAACCGTGTACTGCTGCTCGAAGCCTTGCTCGCCCACTGGGTGCAGCTGCCGGGCATGCGCTGATTTCCACCGTTCATTCATGTGTGTCGTGTTCCCATGCTCGTAGATTCCCATTGCCACCTCGACCGTCTCGACCTGAGCGCCCACCAGGGCTCTCTCGACGCCGCCCTGCAGGCGGCCCGTGAGCGCGGGGTAGGGCACTTCCTGTGCATCGGCGTGAGCGCCGAGAATGCCGGCGCGGTCAAGGCGCTGAGCGAGCGCTATGCCGACGTGGACTGCTCGGTGGGCGTGCACCCGCTCGACCTGGCGCCCGGCGAGACGCCGGCCCTGGAGTGGCTGCTGCGCGAACTGGCCCACCCGCATGTGGTGGCCATTGGCGAGACCGGGCTGGACTACCACTACGAGCCGGAGGCCGCCGAGTTGCAGCAGGCCTCGTTCCGCCTGCATCTGGAGGCTTCGCGGCAGACCGGCAAGCCGGTCATCGTGCATACCCGGGCGGCCCGCGAGGACACCCTGGCGCTGCTGCGCGAGGCCAGCCTGCCCCAGGCCGGGGTGCTGCACTGCTTCACCGAGGACTGGCCGATGGCCAGGGCCGCGCTGGACCTGGGCTACTACATCTCGCTGTCCGGCATCGTCACCTTCCGCAATGCCGACGCCCTGCGCGAGGTGGCCCGGCAGGTGCCGGTGGATCGCCTGCTGGTGGAGACCGATTCGCCGTACCTGGCGCCGATCCCGCATCGCGGCAAGCCGAACCTGCCGCAGTATGTGCGAGAAGTGGCCGAGTATGTGGCGTCGCTGCGCGGGGTGAGCTACGAGCAGTTGGCTGAGCAGACGACCAGCAACTTCAAGCGACTGTTCCCGCTGGCAAGAGTGGCCTGAGGTCGCTGCGCCGAACCTTCCGAGCCGGGCAAAAAAAACCCGGGTTCTGGGGGGGGAATCCGGGTTAAGACCATTAGGAGTAAAACAAAGGCACACGGTCCCTGGGCACCTTTATCGACGCGCCACTTGGGGGGGATGCGCCGCGCCAACACTTCAAGTATTGGTCAGGATTGGCGCCTCGCCAGCGGCGTTTGATCGTTTTTTAAACAGATTTGGAATACGATCGCAGCCCCTTGCGCGTTCAATGCATGGCAATCTGTCCTACCTGCCGCAGCACTTCGTCGATCAGGCGGTGGTCGGTATAGAAATGTGGGGAAAACCGTACCCCAGGGCCGCGTACTGCACAAATTACTCCGTTATTGCTCAGGGCCCGATAAATGTCGGCGTTGGCATGGCCGTCCAGGCTGAAACTGACGATGCCGGCCCGCCGTGAAGGATCGCCCGGGCTGTGCAACTGCGCGCCAGGGATGGCCGTGAGCCCTCGATACAGCTGCTCGATCCGCTGCGCCAACTGTTCGGCGACCACCGTCATGCCGACATCCTCCAGCAGCGACAGGCTGGCCTCCAGCGCGCAGGCGCCGAGCATGTTCGGGCTGCCGCACTCGAAGCGCCGCGCACTGCGCGCCGGTTGCCACTGGCGGCGTTCGAAGTCGCCAAGGTGTTCGAGCATGTGCCAACCATAGGCATGCAGCGTCAACTGCCGACGCAGTTCGCTACGGCAATAGAACACCCCCAGCCCCTCGGGGCCGAGCATCCACTTGTGGCCGTCGGCCATGGCGAAGTCGCATTGGTAGTGCTGCACATCGAAGGGCAGGGCGCCGACCTGCTGGATCGCATCGACGCAGAACAGCACGCCGCGCTGGCGGCAGGCGGCGCCCAGGCGTGCCAGGTCCAGGCGCAGGCCGCTGGCGAACTGCACGGCGCTGACCGACAGCAAGCGCGTTCGCGGGCCGCAGGCGGCGATCAGCGCCGCTTCCGGATCGGCGACGGCCAGGCTTGCCTCGACCACTTCGACCCCGCGATCAGCCAGGGCCTGCCAGACCACGCGGTTGGAGGGGAATTCCTCGTCGCTGATGACGACCTGGTCGCCGGGCCGCCAGTCCAGGCCAAAGGCCACCAGCGACAGCGCCTGGGAGGTGTTGCCCACCAGGGCGATGTCGCCGATGGTGGGCGCATTCAGCAGGCGTGCCAGGCGTTCGCGCAGGCGGCGCTCGGTGGCCAGCCAGGCGGGATATTCGTGGGCGCCCAGGCGGACGTTATCCTGGGCGAAGCGCGCCACGGCCTCGGCGGTCCGGCGCGGCCAGGGGGCGATCGCCGCGTGATTCAGGTAGCACAGGCCCGGCGCCTGCTCGAACTCATCAAGAAACACAGACATGGTTGGAAGATCCGTGCAATTTGCCGCCAGTTAGGCATAATAATCCGCTTCGATTGTCATCCCAGTCCTTCTTTATGCAGAAAGAACCTCGCAAGGTCCGTGAGTTTCGCCGTCGCGAACAAGAGATCCTCGACACGGCGCTCAAGCTGTTTCTCGAACAGGGTGAAGACAGCGTCACCGTCGAGATGATCGCCGACGCCGTCGGTATCGGCAAAGGCACGATCTACAAGCACTTCAAGTCCAAGGCGGAAATCTACCTGCGCCTGATGCTCGACTACGAGCGCGACCTGAATGAGCTGTTGCATTCGGCTGACGTCGACCGCGACAAGGAAGCCCTGTCGCGTGCCTACTTCGAGTTCCGCATGCGCGACCCGCAGCGCTACCGGTTGTTCGACCGCCTGGAAGAGAAGGTGGTCAAGGGCAATCAGGTGCCGGAAATGGTCGAGCAGCTACACAGCATCCGCGCCTCCAACTTCGATCGCCTCACCCAGCTGATCAAGGGGCGCATCAGCGAGGGCAAGCTCGAGGACGTGCCGCCGTACTTCCACTACTGCGCGGCCTGGGCGCTGGTCCATGGCGCGGTGGCGCTCTACCACTCGCCGTTCTGGAGCAATGTGCTCGAAGATCAGGAAGGTTTCTTCCAGTTCCTCATGGACATCGGCGTGCGCATGGGCAACAAGCGCAAGCGCGACCCGGAAGCCTCGAACTAAAGCCGTCCAAGGCGCGCCCGTCGAGTCTTCGGCGGGCGCGTTGCATCCAGGCTTCGACGGGAAGGCTTGCAAAAACCTGATTTTTGAGTCAGGTTTTGCCCGCCAGAATCTTCCACGCCGGAGTCATCCATGATCGTCGATCGTCAAGGCAGGCGCTTTCGCAACCTGCGCGTCAGCCTGACTGCTGCCTGCAACTATGCCTGCACCTACTGCGTGCCCGATGGCAAGCGCCTGGTGGCGGCGCAGGACGAGCTCACGGCGGATGCCCTGGCCCGGGGCGTGGCCTACCTGGTGGAGGCGGCCGGGGTCGAACGGCTGCGCATCACTGGCGGCGAGCCGCTGGTCAGCCCGCGACTGGAAGCCTTTCTCGGCGCGGTGGCGGGCCTGGGGCTGGACGACATCAGCCTGACCACTAATGGTCAGTTGCTCGCCCGCAAGCTGCCGCTGCTGCGTGATGCCGGTATCCGCCGGCTCAATGTTTCCCTCGACACTCTCGACGCCAGTGCCTTTCGCCGGATCGCCCGGGGCGGCGACCTGGCCAGCGTCCTGGCGGGCATGGCGCAGGCCAGTGCTGCGGGCATGGCGATCAAGGTCAACATGGTGCCCATGCGCGGACAGAACCTCGATCAGGTGCTGCCACTGCTCGGCTACTGCCTCGAACGGGGCTACGAGCTGCGCTTCATCGAGCTGATGCGCATGGGCCACCTGGCGCGCGACGCAAATGCCTTCCTGCAGCAGTTCGTTGGCCTGGAGCAACTGCTGGCGCTGATCGGCGAGTCGTACAGCTATGAGCAGGCGCCGCGCCCGCTGGATGCCACGGCCCTGCGCTACCGCATTCCCGGCAGGGGGCATTTCGGCGTGATCGCCAACGAGAGCGTGCCGTTCTGTCGCAGCTGTTCGCGCCTGCGCTTGTCGTCCACCGGCTGGCTGCATGGCTGCCTGTCGTCGAGCAATCGTCACTTTGTCGGCGACCTGCTCGACAAGCCCCGACATCAGGCGCTCCCGGCATTGCAGAGGCTGCTGGTGAGGGCCCTGGCGGACAAGCAGGACGTGGCGTTCTCTGGCGATGTGATGGTGATGAAGGTAATCGGCGGCTGACTCTGGCGCAAAAGCTGCATCCTGCGGCTATTCGCCGGTTTTTCGTCACCGGTTTCTGGAGGAAAGATGCGTAGCCTGGTCTTGCTGCTGGCGCTGATGGCGTTGGGCGGCTGCATGAATGTCAGCGATATGGGGGAGGGTGTCCGTTACCACATGAGTGATGCGGGCTTGCTGGACCACAGCGACACCACCCGTACCCTGTCGATCCGCCTGCAGCCGGACTCGTTCATCTTCATCGGCCAGGGCGCATTCGTGCCGCCGGGCAAGGGGCCGCTGCCACGGCAGAACGCAGTCGCCGAGGAGGCCTTCAAAAGCTTCGTCGAGTACTTCCCGCTGGTGCGTCGCGCCCAGGGGCCGCTGGGTCTGGAAGACGCGATCGCCGAGGCCCGCGCGGTGGGTGCCGACTATGTGCTCTACACCCGTTTCGCCCGCACCGACGATCGCATCGGCAACGGTGACGAGTGGTATGACGAGCAGGCTGTCGATCGCCTGGGTTGGGACCGTGGCGTGGTGCAGATGATGCTGATCGAAACCAGCACGCGCTACCTGATCGACACCGCGCGTATCAAGAGTCGCGGCGGTTTGTTGACGTTCCACGACAACACGCCACAGGATTTGCTTGCCGCGCCGATGCGCGAGTACGCTCGTAGCCTTCTGGGCATGAGCAACTGAGCGAGCGTGTCATGAGCGATTCCGGCAAGGCCAACGATCTGCTGGCACAGATCCCCGCGCACAAGGGGCTGCCCCCGGTACACCTGTGGAACCCGGACTTCTGCGGTGACATCGACATGCGGATCGCCCGGGACGGGACCTGGTACTACCTGGGGACGCCGATCGGTCGCAAGCCGATGGTGCGGTTGTTCTCTACCATCATTCGGCGTGACGGGGACGACTACTTCCTGGTTACGCCGGTGGAGAAGGTCGGGATCCGGGTCGATGACGCACCATTTGTCGCCGTGCTACTGGATGTCGAGGGCAGCGGGGAGCAGCAGGTGCTGCGGTTTACCAGCAATGTCGACGATCAGGTCGAGGCTGGGCCGGGCCATCCGCTGCGGGTGGAGCTCGATCCGGTTACCGATGAACCCTCTCCTTACCTGTTGATGCGTGGAAACCTTGAAGCGCTGGTGCATCGCAATGTGTTCTATCAGTTGGTGGAACTGGCGGTTTCCCGGGAGATCGACGGGGAGGAGTGGCTTGGGGTTTGGAGTCGGGGTGAGTTTTATCTTATTGGGCGCAATGGGTAGTGGTTTTTCTGGGCTTCCATAGCCCCTTTCAAAGGCAGCTTTAATGGGTTGGCCGATTACCGATTGTACGGTGGTTTTGTAAGTTGTATGCGCATTCATTGGCAATGTCGACGCTTGTTCGCCCGTACTGAAAGGTGAGTGAGCGGCGACAGCGCCAAAGAGTGCGCATGCGGAAATCAAAGCCCACACTCTTTGCCCGAACCCGAACCCGAACCCGAACCCGAACCCGAACCC
>NZ_NIBE01000086.1:0-1043 GCF_002205115.1 Pseudomonas sp. DrBHI1 | reverse complement strand
GTTGAGTTCGACAAGATCGACTCGGCTCCGGAAGAAAAAGCGCGCGGTATCACCATCAACACCGCTCACGTCGAGTACAACTCGAACATTCGTCACTACGCTCACGTTGACTGCCCAGGTCACGCTGACTACGTGAAGAACATGATCACCGGTGCTGCCCAGATGGACGGCGCGATCCTGGTTTGCTCGGCCGCCGATGGTCCGATGCCACAAACCCGTGAGCACATCCTGCTGTCCCGTCAGGTTGGTGTTCCGTACATCGTGGTCTTCCTGAACAAGGCTGACCTGGTAGACGACGCTGAGCTGCTGGAACTGGTCGAGATGGAAGTTCGCGACCTGCTGTCCACCTACGACTTCCCAGGCGACGACACCCCGATCATCATCGGTTCGGCTCGTATGGCGCTGGAAGGCAAAGACGACAACGAAATGGGTACCAGCGCTGTCAAGAAGCTGGTTGAAACTCTGGATGCCTACATCCCTGAGCCAGTTCGTGCCATCGACCAGCCGTTCCTGATGCCGATCGAAGACGTATTCTCGATCTCGGGTCGTGGTACCGTTGTTACCGGCCGTATCGAGCGTGGTATCGTCCGCGTTCAAGATCCGCTGGAAATCGTTGGTCTGCGTGACACCACCACCACCACCTGCACCGGTGTTGAGATGTTCCGCAAGCTGCTGGACGAAGGTCGTGCTGGCGAGAACTGCGGCGTTCTGCTGCGTGGTACCAAGCGTGACGACGTTGAGCGTGGCCAGGTTCTGGTCAAGCCAGGTTCGGTCAAGCCGCACACCAAGTTCACCGCAGAAGTCTACGTCCTGTCGAAGGAAGAAGGCGGCCGTCACACTCCGTTCTTCAAGGGCTACCGTCCTCAGTTCTACTTCCGTACCACTGACGTGACCGGTAACTGCGAACTGCCGGAAGGCGTTGAGATGGTAATGCCAGGTGACAACATCCAGATGACTGTCACCCTGATCAAGACCATCGCAATGGAAGACGGTCTGCGCTTCGCCATCCGTGAAGGCGGTCGTACCGTCGGCGCCGGCGTCGT
>NZ_NIBE01000008.1:0-16185 GCF_002205115.1 Pseudomonas sp. DrBHI1 | reverse complement strand
AGGGTGGTGGTTTTGAGGGTTGTAAGCGCATTCATTGGCGATGGTGACGCATAGTCACCTTCTCGCCCTTACGGCCAGCCCTTTCAAGGTCTTGCGATTTTTGAGATATGACGTTTTCAGCTCAATATTGCCGGGGTCGCAAAGCGACCCCGGCAATTCCAAGTCGAACGCTAATTTTCAACACCTTGAAAGGGCTGGCCGTAAGGGCGAGAAGGTGACTATGCGTCACCATCGCCAATGAATGCGCTTACAACCCTCAAAACCACCACCCTGAAAGCCCAAGCCCACTCAAATCAAGGCATCACCCCAACAGTCCCATTCCCCGCCTTCGGCTGCCGGTAAAGATCCAGCAACACTTGGTCCAGCACCTGGGAAGCCCCCCAAGGCTTGGGATCATTGAGAATGGCCGCCACCGCCCAGGTGTGCCCGTTACTGTCCCGGCTGAACCCGGCAATCGCCCGCACGGTATTCAGGGTCCCGGTCTTGATGTGCCCTTCACCGGTCACGGCCGTGCGCTTGAGCCGCTTGCGCATGGTGCCGTCCATCCCTACCAGCGGCATCGAGCTGATGAACTCCGCCGCGTAAGGACTCTTCCAGGCCGCTTGCAACAGTGCCGCCATCTCTCGGGTGCTGACCCGCTCGGCACGGGACAGGCCCGAGCCGTTCTCCATCACCAGGTGCGGCGAAGTGATGCCTTTCTTGGCCATCCACTGTCGCACCACACGCTGGGCGGCACGGGCGTCGTCGCCGTCAGCGTCGGTGCGGAACTGCGCGCCAAGGCTCAGGAAAAGCTGCTGGGCCATGGTGTTGTTGCTGTACTTGTTGATATCGCGGATGACTTCGACCAAGTCCGGCGAGAAAGCGCGGGCCAACAGGCGAGCGCTCTTGGGCACGTTCTCGATGCGGTCACGGCCCTGGATGCTGCCGCCCAGCTCGTTCCAGATCGCCCGCACGGCGCCGGCCGCGTAGGTCGGGTGGTCCAGCAGTGACAGATAGGTCTGCGAGTTGCAGCCATCGGCGAGCTGGCCACTGATCGTCACGCTGACACCGTCCGGCTGGGCTACCGGGTTGTAGCGCACATCGCCGGTGCACTGCTTGCCGGCGACGGCCTTGACCTGGTTGTCGATGCGGATGCTGGCGATCGGCGGCTCGACCGAGACATTGACCTTGCCACCGTCGTTGCGGGCGACGAAGCGCAGGGCTTTGAGGTTGACCAGCAAAGAGTCCGGCTTGACCAGGAACGGCTTGTTCTCGTCGCCGCCGTCGTCATCGAACTGCGGCAGGTTGGGCTGCACGAAGTGGCTACGGTCAAGGACCAGGTCGCCGGTCACGGTGCGCACACCGTTGGCGCGCAGATCGCGCATCAGCAGCCAGAGCTTCTCCATGTTCAGCTTGGGGTCGCCGCCACCCTTGAGGTACAGGTTGCCGTTGAGCACGCCATTGCTCAGGGTACCGTCTGTATAGAACTCGGTCTTCCATTGGAAGGTCGGCCCCAGCAGTTCCAGCGCGGCGTAGGTGGTGACCAGTTTCATGGTCGAGGCCGGGTTGACCGACACGTCGGCGTTGAACACGGTTGCCGTGCCCGGGCCATCCAGTGGCAGCATGACCAGGGACAGGGCAGAGTCCTGTAGCTTGTTGGTCTTGAGCGCCTGCTGCACCTTGGGTGGCAGGCTGGTGTTGACGGTGGCGGCCTGCACGGACAGCGAAAGGGGCAGGAACAGGCCGGCGAGCAGCAGTGGGCGGAGCGTCTTGATCATAAATGGACAAACCCTGCAGGCGAGGGGAAAAGACAACGGGGCTGTAGGAAGTGATGGCCCCAGGACAAAATGTAGTGCGCATTATGCCCCAAGCAGAACGTGCATGGGCTTCATTCGACGGAAAAGCGCCGTTAGGCGCCGGAAACTGGTAAAGTGCCGCGCGTAATTAATTGAGAGGATTGTTTCATGGCTACCAACCGTTCCCGTCGCCTGCGCAAGAAACTGTGCGTGGACGAATTCCAGGAGCTGGGTTTCGAACTGAACCTGGACTTCAAGGAAGACCTGTCCGATGAAGCCATTGATGCCTTCCTCGACGCTTTCCTGGCTGAAGCCATGGATGCCAACGGCCTGGACTACGTCGGCGGTGACGACTTCGGCCTGGTCTGCAAGGCTACCCGCGGTTCGGTCAGCGAAGAACAGCGCGCCGCTGTCGAAGCCTGGCTGAAAGGCCGCAGCGAACTGACCAAGATCGAAGTCAGCCCGCTGCTGGACGCCTGGTACCCGGAAAAACCGGTCAATCCGGCTTCCTGATCAATAAGGGCGGTACGGCCTGTACCACCCTTATTTGGCTTCGGCCAGGCGCTCCCGCTGCCTGGCCAGGGCCTTCTCCACGCGGCGCATGTGCCGCGCCAGCACCTGGCGACGCCTTTTCAGTTCTGCCTGTGACAAGTTCGTCTCCTCCAGCGCTTCACACGCTTCGATCAATGCCTGCGCATCCAGCATTCGCCCCGCGCTGAGGATCTTGTGTGCCTGTAGCGACAGCTCGGCACCTTCACGTTGCGGATCTATGGCCATCAGAATTTTCAGGTCCTGGCGCAGGCTCAGAAGCAAAGTGTCGAGAATGCGGTCGCGATCGGCGAGGTTGTCGCCGACGATCACGGACAGGCCTTCAAGGTCGAAGCGTGGGGGCGGGGCAGACTTGCCGTGGTCCTGTCGGGGGATCCGTGCAATGCCCTTCAGGCGTTGCCCCAGCACTTGCAGGCCGATGGGCTTGAGCAGGCAGTCGTCCATGCCGGCGTCGAGACACTGCTGACGCACCTCGGGCTGGGCATTGGCGGTGTAGCCCAGGATGGTACAGCGTGGCCGATCCTGCAGGCGCTCTTCCATGCGCACAGCTCTGGCCAGCTGGTAGCCATTCATCTGCGGCATGTTGCAATCGACGATGAGTACATCGAAGCAGCCCTCGCGCCATTTGCGCAACCCTTCGCATCCCTCTTCGGCACTTTCCTGGCTCAACCCCAGGTAGTTCAGTTGCTGGGCCATCAACAGCAGGTTGGCCGGGTGGTCGTCTACCACCAGGATGTTCAACTGCTGCTCGGGTTGCAGGATGTCCGTGGCGAGTCGCGGCAGGACCGCTACTGATTCGACACATTGCAAGGGCATCACCAAGCGCACGCGGGTACCGACACCCTGTAGGCTCTGCAGGGTGAGCTCGCCGCCCATCATCGCGCACAGATCGCGGCTGATGACCAGCCCGAGCCCGGTGCCGGCTCGGGCACCGACGCTATGGGGGTTGGCTTGCACGAAGGGAGAGAACAGGCGCGGCAGGTCTTGCTCGTGGATCCCGATACCGCTGTCACGGACTTCGAGGTCGAGCGTCGGCAAGTCTTGCTCGCAGTCGTTGCGCACCCTGGCGGTGATGCGCACCTGTCCTTGTTCGGTGAACTTGATCGCATTGCTCACCAGGTTCGACAGCACCTGCTTGAAACGCAGCGGGTCAAGCATCGCATGGCAGCGTGCCTCGCTGGCGATCACGATGTCCAGTACCAGGCCCTTGTGTCGGGCCAGGCCATCGAACACACGTCCTACCGACTCGATCAGGGCCGCGAGGTCTACAGGTTCGGGGGCCAGGGACATTTGTCCTGACTCGATACGGGCGATGTCCAGGATGTCGCCGATCAGCCCCAGCAGGTCACTGGCCGAATGATGGGCGACCTCCAGCGCCGGGCGGTCCAGCTTGCCCTGATCGGCATGTCTAAGGGCCAGCTCAAGCATGCCGATGAGTGCGTTCATCGGAGTACGGATCTCATGGCTGATGGTGGCCAGGAAAGTGCTCTTGGCTCGGTTGGCATCATCGGCCTGCTGCTTGGCCAGGCGCAGGTCCTGGACCAGGTTGCGGCGTTCGCTGATGTCGATCCAGCCACCGATGATGCCTTGCATTTCGCCCAGCGAATCGCGGTAGGGCAGGATCCAGTGATAGATCGTCAGGTCGCGGTCCTTCAGGCGCAGCGGGCGGTCGAGAATCAACGGCTTACCCTGCGCCATTACCCGCTGGTAGTCGTCCTGGACTTGGAGTGTGTAGTCGCAGTCGCTGTAGGGCGCATCCTCCAGGCGTTTGCCCAGAACCTGCTCGAGGTCGGCGCCGACCGCCTGCAGGTAGCTGTCGTTGCAGCTTTGCAGGCGTCCTTCACGATCGCGTACATACATCGGATGAGGCGTGCCGTTGAGCAACGCGCCCATGAACTCCAACTGGTCGTTCAGCGCCCGCTCGGCCCGCTGGCGCTGTTTGATCTGGCGGCGCAGCCGGGCATTCCATACCAGTGCGAGCACCAACAGGACGGCAATCACCCCCACCACCTGCAGGATTACCCGACGGTAGTTGCGCCAGTAGGCGTCGTCCTGCAGGCCGTGGTCCCGCCAGCGACTGTTGATCACGCCCAGTTCTTCCGGCGAAATGCTCAGCAATGCTTTGTCGAGTATTGCACCCAGTTCGCTGGCGTCAGCGGCGGTCGCCATGGAGAACGCCGCTGGCTCCGTGCCCACGGTGCTGCGGATGACCAGATCGTTGCTGGTAGCGAGCATGTGGTTGGCATCGATCAGGGTGGCGATCGCCGCATCCACCGCGCCGCTGCCGAGCAGCACCATGGAGTAGTAGGTGCTTTCGGTGGCGACCTGGTGGATGCCTGGGTGGCGTGTCGTCAGCAGGGTGGCCACCGTGCTGTCGCGAGGCACGGCGACACGCTTGCCCTTGAGTTGCTTCAGGCTGCTGGGTTGGTCGTTGCCGGTGTGGCTGACCAGCACGTAGGCGCTTTCCAGGTAGGGGCGGCTGACCTGCAGTGGATTGACCCGACGGGCATCGGTGGAGAGGCTGGCGATGATGTCGGCACGACCAGACTCAAGCTGGTCGATCATGTCGCCATCGCCACTCGCGCGACGAATCTCGAAGCGCAGGCCGGTACGCAGGCGGATCAGTTCGAGCAGGTCGGCGACAATGCCTCGCAGGCGGTCATTGTTGTCGAAGAATGTCAGGGGGGCTGCAGTATCGTTGACCACCACCCGCATGATCGGGTGCTCGCTCAGCCACTTTTCCTCGCGTACCGATAGCTGTAGCTTGCGGTCAGTCAGCAGGCTGCCGCTGCTGGCACTCCAGCGCTTGAAGATGTCGTTGCGGGTGGCGTTGGGCTGGGCGTCGAGCGCGGCGTCCACCAGGGACTGAAGGATGCGCGCGTCCTCGCGCATGGCAAAACTGAAGCCCACGGCTTCGTGCTTACCGAAGTTGGCCATGCGCAGGTGCGGCAGGTGGCCCTGACTGATCAGGTAATGAGTAGAGATGGTGTCACCGATGAACACGTCGGCCTGCTCGAAGGCCACGGCATTCAGTGCCTGTGTGGACGACTCGAAGGTAAGTAACTCGGCCTTTGGATAGTTGGCGCGGATCTCCCCGGGCGGCAGGTAGTGATACAGCATGCTCAGGCGCATGCCTGCGAGACCGGTGTCCAGCGCCCGGGTTTCATCCTCGCGGGTTACCAGCACCGGTTGGTCAATGGCGTAGGGGAGCGACAATGCAAGACCCTGGGTCACCGCCTCATAGCCGTTGGCGCTACCCAGCAGGTCGATATGGCCGCTTTTCAGTGCGGCGACCGCGGCCGGCCGGCTGGGAAAACGCTGCACCCGGACCGGCAGGCCCAAGGCGCTGCCGACCAGGCCGGCGTAGTCGGCGGTCAGTCCTTGGTACTCGCGCCCACCGGTTGCAATGTCGAATGGTGGGTAGTCGGGAGCCGAGGTACCCAGTACCAGTTCCTGGCGCTCTGCGAGCCATTCGCGCTGGGCGGGTGTCAGGGACGGCTGGACGGAAGCAGGCGCCGAGCGGCTGAGCAGGGTATAGGTCCGGCCCGTGTCGACGGTCACGCCGGCGCCTTGCAGTGGCGTACCCAGCCCGAGGCAGAGCAGCGATGTAACGATACACCTCCACATCATGACCTCAGACCAGCGCGTTGCGCTTGGCGACGTCGATCAACTCCACCAATGTGCTGGCGCGCAACTTGTGCATCAGGCGTTTCTTGTAGGTGCTGACAGTCTTGTTGCTGAGGAACATGCCCTTGGCGATCTCCTTGTTGCTGCGTCCCTGAGCAAATAGTTGCAAGACCATGAGTTCCCGGTCATTGACTTGGCGAAACAGCTCCAGCTCCTGGTTGCTACCTGTTGGAGGTGGATTGAGCGCCTGGCTGGGAAAATAGTTATATCCCGACAGTACGGCCTTGATGGCGCTGAGCAATTCACTGAGGTCTTCCTGTTTGCACACATACCCGGCAGCGCCGGAATGCATGCAGCGCACGGCGAACAGGGCCGGTGCTTGGGCGGTCAGTACCAGAACCTTCAGCGGAATGGCCATGGCCTGCAGGCGCGAAAGCATTTCCAGACCGTCCAGCTTGGGGATGCTGATGTCGAGGATAACCAGATCGGGCGGGGTTTCACGGATAATCTGCATGGCGTCCACGCCATTGTCCGATTCACCGACTACCTTGTATCCCTGGTTTTCCAGCAACATCCGTATTGCCAGGCGTATGACGGGATGGTCATCAACTATAAAGACTGAGTGCATATTCAACATTCCATGCTGCGCGTGAAGGCAGCCGGCACATTAGCTCAGTTGAATGTCGACGGGCAGGGAAGTGGTTGCCAAATCGGGGATATAGGAATTTACTTACAGCACTTACGAAGCATTGCTACGAGTGATGTGGATGTTGGTAGGGATTTATCAGGATTTGATCGTTTTTGTCGGTGTTGTTGGTGGACGTGTTTAATATCAAGCGATATTGCGTGGGAAATTTCACGCATATTAAACGTCGGTGGCAAACAGACGCCTGCCACCTCGTCCCGTCATTACTTCGGACTTGAGCGCCCGGTCATTTCCAGCGCCATTTCGCTGGCGTAGCTGTCGGTCATCCCGGCGATGAAGTCAATCATGCGCAGGAAGGCGCTGTGCAGTGAACCGTGAGGGTCGGGAGCGTTGTTGCCGATCAGGTCCAGAACCCGCCGGCTCTTGAAGGACGGAACGCGGCCGCCATGCTGTTCCAGCGCCGCGCCACAGAAGGTGTTGAGCAGGATCTCCAGGGTCGTGTACGCTCCGATCTCGTGAAGGGTCTTGCGTTTGTCCTGGAATATTTTCTTGCGTGCCATGTCCTTGGCCTGCAGCACGCAGCGTTGCGCCGGCCCGTGCATGTGCTCGACCAGGTCGCCCGTCAGCCGGCCAACGAGCAGGGCCTGCTGCTGTTCGACGAAGGCCTGGGCGGCGGCGTTGGTCAGGTGCTCGATGGCTTTGCCGCGCAGGATCGCCAACTTTCGCCTGCGCGATTCACCGGGCCCCAGCAGGCGATAGGTTTCCGGTAGATCGTCGCCCACCAGGTCCAGCAGCAGAGCCTCGACCTCTGCGTACTGCAGCAAGTCCATCTCCAGCCCGTCCTCGAGGTCGATCAGGGCGTAGCAGATGTCGTCCGCGGCCTCCATCAGATACACCAGCGGGTGACGGGCCCAGCGTTGGTGCTCTAGCTGCGGCAGGCCGAGCTTGCCGGCGATCTGCTCGAGCAGCCCCAGTTCGCTCTGGTAACAGCCGAACTTGTGCTTCTTATAGCCCAAGGCATCCGCGTGACGTGCCGCCCATGGGTACTTGAGGTAGGCGCCAAGGGTGGCGTAGGTAAGGCGCATGCCACCGTCAAACTGGTGGTATTCGAGCTGGGTGAGCACGCGAAAGCCCTGGGCGTTGCCTTCGAAGTTGAGAAAGTCGGCGCGCTGGTCGTCACTCATGTCGTCCAGCCAGCCACGCCCGGCCGCCTGCTGGAACCAGTGACGGATGGCGTCCTCGCCGGAGTGGCCGAACGGCGGGTTGCCGATGTCATGGGCCAGGCAGGCCGACTGCACGATCATTCCCAGATCGCTCGGCTCGCACCAGGCCGGCAGTTGCTCGCGCAGGGTCTCGCCGACGCGCATGCCTAGCGAGCGACCGACGCAGCTGACCTCCAGTGAATGGGTCAGGCGTGTGTGGATGTGATCGTTGCTGGATACCGGGTGCACCTGGGTCTTGCGCCCCAGGCGACGGAACGCGCCAGAGAAGATGATGCGGTCGTGATCTTTGTGGAACGGGCTGCGGCCAAGCTCCTCGGGGCTGTAAAGGGCTTTGCCCAGTCGTTCGCGGGTTAGCAGGGTGTGCCAGTCCAAGGCGTGTTCTCCCATCGTAGAGTCGGGATAGCTTCCTGCGTCCGGCGCGCCCGTGCAAGCGTCGGGCGCACCTTGGCTTCAGGGGCGGCGGCTGTTACCGAGGAACAGGCGGATCAGTGGAACCAGGCTGGTTCCCACCCGAATCAAGCGCGTCAGGTTGCCGCTGCGCACGCCCTTGCCGGTGAGAAAACCCAGGGCAACGACGGCGCCGATGCCCCACAGTGAGCCATGCTTGACCCCAAGGCCCTCGCCGAACGAGTTGCCCATCCCGCGCAGGCGGCGGACCGGTTCAAGCAACTGGCCGGACTCGTGGCGGATTTCCTGGCGGTGCATTTCCATGCGCAGGCGCAGCAGCGCCTTGCGCAGCTCGCGCGGGTTACGGGTGTTGGGCAGTTCGGGCAGACTCATGGCAGCAGGCGCTCCCGATCTTTGGCCAACTCCTGGAGGGTGGCGTTGAACGGCGAGGACTCATCGAACACCGCGGCCTTAAGACGCAGGCCGCAGTATAGCGCGGCGACCCCGTAGAACACGCACAGGCCGATGATCCCGGCCAGGCGATAGCTGTCCCACAGCAGCACCAGCAGCAGGCCCGACAGCGCGGTCAGCAGCAGCAGGGCGAACACCAAGGCCAGGCCCGCGAACAACAGCAGGCTGAGGGTGCGGGCCTTTTGCTCCTGCAACTCGATGCCGAACAGCTCGATATGGCTGTGCAGCAGACCCAATATGGCCGCGCCCAGGCGCCGACCGGAGGCGCCCGTGCCGATGGCGTCGTTATCCATGCCGGCTCCTCAGCGCTTGGCCAGCAGGCCGATCAGCAGGCCGACGCCGGCGGCGATGCCAATGGCCTGCCACGGGTTCTCCTGTACGTACTGTTCGGCGTTGCCAAGGGCCGCTTGGCCGCGGGCACGCACTGAATCCTGGGTCAGTTGCAGGGTCTCGCGGGCCTGCACCAGGCGTTCGTGGATCTGCTCGCGCAGTTCGTCAGCCTGGTCGCCGGCCAGGTTGGCGGTGTCGGCGAGCAGCTTCTCGGTGTCGCGGACCAAGGCCTGGAAGTCAGCCATCAATATTTCCTGTGCAGTCTTTGCCGATTTGCTGGCCATGGAGGGGCCTCCCTGTGAATGTGTACTGGCTATTTCGAGTGATCGGTGCCGCGGAAGGTTCAGCGGAATATGTTGGTACAGCGCTTGCTAAAAAGCGGTGCGTGTCCGCCAAGACTTGCGCCGAAACCATGCGCCAGCGCTGCGGATACCGCTAAACCTTAACTCAATCCACGACAAACCCAAGAAAAAACCACGCAGGTTCCGCCCGGTTCACCGAAACAGGGCAGGGGCCTGGCACCGATCCGGTGCACGGATGCCGGTTCTTGAACTGTCCTGGTGCCTTTTTGCAGGTCTGCCACTTCATGGAAAACATGCACAGCGCGATGGACTCACTGGTCCATGGCTCCAACACCTTGTTCATCCTCATGGGCGCGATCCTGGTCCTGGCCATGCACGCGGGGTTCGCCTTTCTCGAGGTTGGCACGGTGCGGCACAAGAACCAGGTCAACGCCTTGTCGAAGATCATCAGCGACTTCGCCATCTCGGCTCTGGTGTATTTCTTCATCGGTTACTGGGTCGCATACGGCGTGAGTTTCCTGCAGCCGGCGGCGACCCTGGCCAACGATCACGGCTATGCCCTGGTCAAGTGCTTCTTCCTGCTGACCTTTGCCGCAGCCATTCCGGCGATCATCTCCGGCGGTATCGCCGAGCGCGCCCGCTTCGCGCCGCAACTATGCGCGACGGCATTGATCGTGGCGTTCATTTACCCGTTGTTCGAAGGCGTGGTGTGGAATGGCAACTTCGGCTTGCAAGCCTGGTTGCAGGCGCGTTTCGGTGCGCCGTTCCATGATTTCGCCGGTTCCGTGGTGGTGCACGCCATGGGTGGCTGGTTGGCGCTGGCGGCGGTGCTGCTGCTCGGTGCGCGGCGGGGCCGCTACCGCGACGGGCGCCTGGTGGCGTTCGCGCCGTCGAGTATTCCATTTCTGGCGCTGGGTTCGTGGATCTTGATCATCGGCTGGTTCGGCTTCAACGTCATGAGTGCGCAGACCCTGCAGGGGGTGAGTGGGTTGGTGGCAATCAACTCGCTGATGGCGATGGTTGGCGGCACGTTGTCGGCCTTGTTGGCCGGGCGCAACGATCCGGGCTTCCTGCACAACGGCCCGTTGGCAGGCCTGGTGGCGGTGTGCGCGGGGTCCGACCTGATGCACCCGGTGGGCGCGCTGGTCACCGGGCTGGTGGCCGGTGGACTGTTCGTCTGGTGCTTCACCGCCGCGCAGAATCGCTGGAAGATCGACGACGTGCTGGGGGTGTGGCCATTGCATGGCCTGTGCGGCGTGTGGGGTGGCATCGCCTGCGGTGTGTTCGGCCAGGCAGCCCTGGGTGGGTTGGGCGGCGTCAGCCTGGTCAGCCAGCTGCTGGGAAGCCTGGTGGGCGTGCTGGTGGCGCTGGCCGGGGGTTTTGCCGTGTATGGCCTGATCAAGGCGCTGCATGGCCTGCGCCTGAGTCACGAAGAGGAGTTCCAGGGGGCGGACCTGGCCGTGCACAGGATCGGCGCCACTAGTCAGGATTGAGCCAGGTCAGGTGCGCGCCGGCGGGCTCGGACCTAGAATGAGCATCCATTCATGCGAATTACGGATGTCTGCATGCTCCCTGAAACCCAGTTGTTCGGCACCGTGGGGTGCCACCTGTGCGAAGTGGCCGAGGCCGTGCTGATGCCTCTCGTCGAGCACGGTCTGCTGGTCGAGCTGGTCGATATCGCCGACAGCGAGGCACTGTTCGAACGCTACGGGCTGAGCATCCCGGTGCTACGCCGTTGCGACACCGGTGCCGAGCTGGGCTGGCCGTTCGATGCCGAGCAGGTGGTGGCCTTCCTCGGCTGAGTCGCACATTGACGAGCAGGGGTCTCGCTCCGTATGCTGTATATAAATACAGTATTCGAGGTGAAGCCATGCTCAATGTCGAGCAACTCAAGTACAGCATCAATCACATGGCTCCCGAGCGTGTGTACGAGGCCGTGCTGGAACTGCGCCTCGACGGCATCGTCACCGACGAGCGCACGCCGTTCGGCAAGGTGCATTTCAATACCTGCTTCGCCGAGATCGAGGCGCTGTTCCAGCGCGCTGGCTTCCACCGTCCGCTGGACGTGGTGGGCTACCAGGGCCTGAGCTACGCCCTCTACGATCCGGGGCGCTGGGACGCGGTACAAGTGTTGCGCTGGCTCAAGGCGCGCTGCGAGCCGGTCAGCGAGGCTGGTTGAGGGGCGCGAGCTGGGGGATAATGCCTGCCCCGCAGAACCGAGCCCGACGATGACCACGCCTTTCGACCCCTCCCGCCAGCAAGCCAGTACAGTATGCCTGCCTCCGGGCCTCTGGACGACTGTGCTTGACTGTCTGTGTGATCATTTCAAGGGCGTCGACCGTGAGCAATGGCTCGACCGCTTCGCCCGTGGTCGGGTGTTGAATGCCGACGGCCAGCCCATTGCGGCGGATACGCGCTACCGGCAAGGCATGCGCCTGCACTATTTCCGTGAAGTACCCAATGAAAAAGTGATCCCGGTGCAGGAAGAGATCCTGCATGTCGACGAGCACCTGGTGGTGGCGGACAAGCCGCACTTCTTGCCGGTCACCCCCACCGGCGAGTACGTCGAACAGACGCTGCTGCGCCGGCTCATCCGGCGCCTGGACAACCCGCACCTGGTGCCGCTGCACCGCATCGACCGACACACCGCCGGGTTGGTGCTGTTTTCCGCCAACCCGCAAAGCCGTGGCGTCTATCAGCGTCTGTTTCCCGAGCGGCGTATCGACAAGCACTACCAGGCCATCGCCGCGGCCATGCCGCAGCATGACTACCCGCTGGTGCACCGCAGCCGCCTGGTGCATGGCGAGCCGTTCTTTCGCATGCATGAAGTGGAAGGGGCCGATAACAGTGAAACTCATGCCTGTGTGCTGGAGAAAAACGGCGAGCTGTGGCGCTATGGCCTGTCACCGGTCACCGGCAAGACCCACCAGTTGCGGGTGCACATGGCGGCGCTGGGCGCGGGGATCTGCAACGATCCGTTCTATCCGCAGCTGGTCAACGAGCAGGATGATTACGCACGGCCACTCAAGCTGCTGGCCCACAGCCTGTGCTTCGAGGATCCGTTGACGGGTGAGGTGCGGTATTTCGAGAGCCGGCTGACGCTCGACTGGTAGAAACATCGCCGGCAAGCTCGCTCCCACAGGTACGGCGCAGGTCTGGAAATCGGTGCGGCCGGTGTGGGAGCGGGCTTGCCGGCGATGCGCCGCGTAAGCGGCGCTCTGTGGACTCAGCGGTTGAAGCGTTCCACCAGCGAGTACTGGGTACCCGCGGTGCTGGTCAGTTCTTCGCTGAGCAGCGCCGAGCGCTGGGCCTGGCCGGAGGTCTGGTCGGCCAGGTCGGCGATGGTGCTGATGTTGCGGCTGATCTCCTCGGCCACCGCGCTCTGCTCTTCGGTGGCGGCGGCGATCTGGGTCGCCATGTCGGTGATGTTGGCCACGGCCTCGCTGATGCCTACCAACGCCTGGTCGGCCTCCATCACCCGCTCGACACCTTCCTGGGCCTGGCGGTGGCCGGTCTCCATGGTCTGCACCGCGTTGTTGGCGGTCTGTTGCAGCTTGGCGATCAGGGTGTGGATCTGCCCGGTGGATTCGGCGGTGCGCTGGGCCAACTGACGGACCTCGTCGGCGACCACGGCAAAGCCGCGGCCCATCTCGCCGGCGCGTGCCGCTTCGATGGCGGCGTTGAGCGCCAGCAGGTTGGTCTGGTCGGCGATGCCCTTGATCACATCGACCACGCCGCCGATCTCGTCGCTGTCCTTGGCCAGCTGGGTGACGGTCAGCCCGGTCTCGCCCACGGCGGCGGACAGCCGCTCGATGGCGTCACGGGTTTCGCCGGCGATGTTACGGCCCTGGCTGGTCAGGCGATTGGCTTCCTGGGTGGCGTCAGCGGTGCGCTGGACATGGTTGGCCACTTCCTGGGTGGTGGCGGCCATCTGGTTGACGGCGGCGGCGACCTGCTCGGTTTCCACCCGCTGGCGCTCCAGGCCCGAGGAACTCTGGTGGGCCAAGGCGTCGGACTGGCGTGCCTGGTCGCTGAGCTGCTCGGCGCTGTCCTGCAGGCGGGTCAGGCAGGTCTTCATCCGTGCGTCCTGGCTGAGCATGGCCATTTCCAGGCGTGCCTGGACACCGCGGCTGTCGGTGTACATCTGCGCGATCAGCGGATCGGAAGTGGTCTGTTCGGCCAGGCGCAGCAAGCGCTTGAGGCCGCGCTGCTGCCAGCTCAGGCCGAGCAGGCCGAGCGGCACCGACAGGCCGGCGGCCAGGGCGAAGCCCCAGGAGTGACCGAGCCAGTTGCCGATCAGGAAGCCGATCTGGCTGACCAGGATGAACGGCAGCCAGTCCTGTAGCACCGGCAGCCACTTGTCGCGTTTCGGGATGGCCGAGCGGCCCTGGTTGATGCGCTGGTACAGCGCCTCGGCGCGACGGATCTGCTCGGCGGTGGGCTTGACCCGCACCGACTCATAACCAATTACCTGGTTGTTGTCGAAGATCGGCGTGACGTAGGCATTCACCCAGTAATGGTCACCCGACTTGCAGCGGTTCTTGACGATGCCCATCCACGGCAGGCCTTGCTTGAGGGTCTGCCACATGTGGGCGAACACGGCCGGCGGCACATCGGGATGGCGCACAAGGTTGTGCGGCGCGCCCATCAATTCCTCGCGGGTGAAACCGCTGATCTCGATGAAGGCATCGTTGCAGTAGGTGATCACGCCCTTGGCGTTGGTGGTGGAGATCAACCGCTGCTGGGCAGGGAAAGTCCGTTCTCTCTGGGTAATCGGCTGGTTGTTACGCATTGGCTGTTCAATCCGCAAGGCTTTCGACGGGTATCGGCAAGCCTCTGGTTTTATTGAATGAATATTTAACTGGCTTGATCTGGGGCAAGGTGCCATCAGTGCCGCTGAGCTAATGCAGCCCACCTGATCGCAGCCGTTGCCGCCAATATTGCAGTTTTCTTTATAAATGATGACGAATAGGTCTGATCATGACCGATTGTTCAATGCGGGGCCAGCATCGGGTAGCTGAAAGCGGCGAAGTGCGCCAGGTTGACGCAGGTGTGGCAGAGCACCGCCGTCGCCAACCCACCATGGCGATAGGCCAGACCATACCCCACTCCGGCCAGGGTCGCCAGGTAGAACCATTGCCAGCCACCGGCCAGGTGCGCAAGGCCGAACAACAGCGCGGCCACCAGCAATGCCAGCCCCTCGTGCCTGAACAGACGTTGCAGGCCGCCCTGGATGTAGCCACGGAACAGCAGTTCCTCGGTCAGGCTTACCAGTAGCAGGTTGTTCAGCAGCCACAGCCAGGCCTGGTCGGGCCATTTCGGTGCCCAGGCCACCATGCCCAGGGCCCAGGCGCCGCCCAGGCAGGCGAGCAGGGTCAGGGGCAGGGTCAGCGCCAGGCCCGGCAACAGGCCGCGTGGGCGCAGCATGATCAGCCACGGGCAGGCCAGCAGCAACCACAGGCCGATCAGGGGCTTGTCGAGGTTGAGGTACAGGGAGAAGGGCACGGCGCCGTCGCTGAGCACGGCCTTGTCGATCACCTTGGCGCTGTGGAAGCCGGGTAGCCAGTGCAAGGCCAGGGCGATGGCCAGGAGGATGAACAACAGGTGGCCGAGGCTTTGTTGCCAGCGTACCGGACGTCGAGCGAGCAGGGCACTGCACAGCAGGGCGAGCAAGGCGGGCAGGGCAGCGAGACCGAGGCTGCCGTAGGTCAGGGCGATCGCATAGCCGAGGGCGAGCAGGATCAGGGCGATCCAATGGGGAAGAGGCATGACATTTCCTTAGTGCCGGTGAATCCGAGGAGGGTAGGACTCCTCGTTTGGCCGTCAGGACACCTGAAATCAGCCACGCGGGGCAAGCCCCCACATTGCGTGGGAGCGGGCTTGCCCCGCGATGGGGCCTTACCCTGCGATCAATTGCCGCAGCACATAATGAAGGATCCCTCCCGACTTGAAGTACTCCACCTCATTGAGGGTATCGATCCGGCACAGTACCTCGATCTGCTCCTGGCGTCCGTCCTCGCGGGTAATGCGCACCGGCAGGCTCATGCCCGGGCGGATCTGCGCGCCGCCAAGGCCCAGCACATCGATGCGTTCCTTGCCGGTCAACCCGAGGCGCTTGCGGTCGTCGCCAGCCTTGAACTGCAACGGCAGCACGCCCATGCCCACCAGGTTGGAGCGATGGATGCGCTCGAAGCTTTCCGCCAGCACCGCCTTGACCCCCAGCAGGTTGGTGCCCTTGGCCGCCCAGTCGCGGCTGGAGCCGGTGCCGTATTCCTGTCCGGCGATCACCACCAGCGGCGTGCCATCCTGCTGGTAGCGCATGGCGGCATCGTAGATCGACAGTTTCTCGCCCGTGGGTACGTACAGTGTGTTGCCACCTTCCTCGCCACCGAGCATCTCGTTGCGGATGCGGATGTTGGCGAAGGTGCCGCGCATCATCACCTCATGGTTGCCGCGCCGTGAGCCGTAGGAGTTGAAGTCCCGCGGTTCCACGCCCTTGCCGCGCAGGTAGCGGCCGGCCGGGCTGTCGGCCTTGATGTTGCCAGCCGGGGAGATATGGTCTGTGGTCACCGAGTCGCCGAGCAGGGCAAGGATGCGCGCGCCGTGGATATCGCCGATTTCCGGCAGTGGACCACTGATGTCGTCGAAGAACGGCGGGTGCTGGATATAGGTGGAATCGTCCTGCCAGACATAGGTGGCCGCCTTGGGCACCTCGATGGCCTGCCATTGGGCGTCGCCGGCGAATACTTCGGCGTATTCCTTGTGGAACATGCGCGTGTCGACATTGCCCACGGCCTCGGCGATCTCCTGCTGGCTGGGCCAGATATCGCGCAGGTACACGGGCTTGCCATCCTTGCCGGTGCCCAGCGAGTCCT
>NZ_NIBE01000085.1:0-8093 GCF_002205115.1 Pseudomonas sp. DrBHI1 | reverse complement strand
CCAGCCCCCGAAGCCCAATCCCCAGCCTCCACCGCCGTCCGCAGTTCAGGCAGCAACAAAGACTGAATCCGCATGAACAACGCAAACATGACAATCCCCCCGCCAATCATCACCTGCACGTAACGAGGCGCGGTCTCGAACCCGGCAAACCGCAGGTGAATCATCCCGACCCCGCTGACAGCCAACACCGCCACCGCCAGCCAGACCCATCTGAAGAACCGCTGGAAAACCTCCACCCACAACCGCAGCCGCGCAGGCCCCTCCAGCGCGGCAACCGTTGCCGGCCGCAGCACCAGCCAGGCGAAGAACATCCCCCCGACCCAGACAAGGGCGGCCAGGACATGCAAGGTGTAGGGCAGGGCAAAGGCAAGCATCCGGATCTCCATGCGGCACAAAGGGCAATAGCGGGGTATGATAGCCGGCCCATGCGAAACACTGAAAATATATCCAGCCCTCCGGGCGCCTGCAGACCATGATCAGCAACGAACTCAAAGCCACCATCCAGGGCGCCTACTCGCGTTTCCTCGAAGCCAAAAGCCTCAAGCCACGCTACGGCCAGCGCCTGATGATCGCCGAAGTGGCCAAGGTACTCGGCGACATCGCCTGCGACGACGACGGCCGCCGTGCCGGCGAGCCCGCCGTGGTGGCCGTTGAGGCCGGCACCGGTACCGGCAAGACTGTCGCCTACAGCCTGGCCGCGATCCCTGCCGCCAAGGCTGCTGGCAAGCGCCTGGTAATCGCCACCGCGACCGTGGCCCTGCAGGAGCAGATCGTCTTCAAGGACCTGCCCGACCTGATGCGCAACAGCGGGCTGAACTTCAGCTTCGCCCTGGCCAAGGGCCGCGGCCGCTACCTGTGCCTGTCCAAGCTCGACGTCCTGCTGCAGGAAGGCCATGCCCAGTCGGCCACCGCCCAGCTGTTCGAGGAAGAGGGCTTTCGCATCGAGGTTGACGAGCGCAGCCAGAAGCTGTTCAACACCATGATCGAGAAGCTCGCCGGCAACCGCTGGGACGGCGACCGCGACAGCTGGTCCGAAACCATCGAGGACCAGGACTGGGCTCGCCTGACCACCGACCATGGCCAGTGCACCGGCCGGCATTGCCCGAACTTCCAGCAGTGCGTGTTCTACAAGGCCCGTGAAGGCATGGGCAAGGTCGACGTGATCGTCACCAACCACGATATGGTCCTGGCCGACCTGGCCCTGGGCGGTGGCGCCGTGCTGCCCGACCCGCGCGACACCCTGTACGTGTTCGACGAAGGCCACCACCTGCCCGACAAGGCCATCGGCCACTTCGCCCACTATTCGCGCCTGCGCTCCACCGCCGACTGGCTGGAGCAGACCGCCAAGAACCTGACCAAGCTGCTGGCCCAGCATCCGCTGCCGGGCGACCTTGGCAAGTACATCGAGCAGGTCCCGGAGCTGGCGCGGGAAGTCCGCGCCCAGCAGCAGTTCATGTTCACCCTCTGCGAGCAGGTGGCGGATTTCCGCGCCGGCGAGGACATGGAAGGCCGTGACCGTCCGCGCTACCGTTTCGAAGGCGGGGTGGTACCTGAGCAGATCCGCGAGGTCGGCATCGAGCTCAAGAAAGGCTTTGCCCGCCTCAACGACCTGTTTACCCGCCTGGCCGACCTGCTCAAGGAAGGCATGGATGGCGAGAACAACATTGGTATCGCCAGCCACCAGGCCGAGGAGTGGTACCCGCTGTTCGGCAGCCTGGTGACCCGCGCCCAGGGCAACTGGGAACTGTGGACCGCGTTCACCGCCGAAGATCCGGAAGACAACCCGCCCATGGCCCGCTGGCTGACCCTGGCTGAAAGCGGCGCGCTGTTTGACATCGAAGTCAACGCCAGCCCCATCCTGGCCGCCGAGATGCTGCGCAAGAGCCTGTGGAACGTCGCTTATGGCGCTCTGGTGACCTCGGCAACGCTCACCGCCCTGGGCAAGTTCGACCGCTTCCGCATGCGTTCGGGCCTGCCCCGCGATGCCGTGCAATGCGTGGTGCCCAGCCCGTTCGTGCACGGTGACGCCGGGCTGTTGCGAGTGCCCGACCTGGGCGCCGACCCACGGGATGCCACCGCCCATACCGCAGCGATCATCCGCGAACTGCCGGCCATCGTCGAGGATGCCCGTGGCGCGCTGGTGCTGTTCTCGTCGCGCAAGCAGATGCAGGACGTGTTCGATGGCCTGGACCGCGACTGGCGCAAGCTGGTGCTCATCCAGGGCAACCTGTCCAAACAGGAGACCCTCAACAAGCACAAGGCGCGGGTCGACGATGGCCAACACAGCGTGCTGTTCGGCCTGGCCAGCTTTGCCGAGGGCGTCGACCTGCCGGGTGCCTACTGCGAGCACGTCGTGATCGCCAAGATTCCCTTCGCCGTGCCGGATGACCCGGTTGAAGCCGCGCTGGCCGAATGGATCGAAGCCCGGGGCGGCAACCCGTTCATGGAAATCGCCGTGCCCGACGCCTCGCTGCGCCTGATCCAGGCCTGTGGTCGGTTGCTGCGCACCGAGCAGGACCGTGGCGTCATCACCTTGCTCGATCGACGCCTGGTCACCCAACGCTACGGCAAGGCTATTCTCAACGCACTGCCACCCTTCCGACGGGAAATCGGCTGAGCGCCGGAGCAAGATGCTAGACCCGTTGTCCATTACTCGATTGCGAGCCCATGACGGGCTCCGAAGGAGAGTCACCGCCCTATGATCCGCCGCACCCTGCCTGTCGTGTTCTCCCTGTTGTTCAGTGCGCCCTTGCTGGCCGGGCAACAGACGCTGTTCAGCTTCGTGCGCCCGGCCTCGGTGGTGAATGTCGTCACCCAGGACGCCAACCTGCCGCAGTACAACGCGGAACAGACAGCCGAAGGCGAAGTGTTGCGGCGGGTGGTGTTCAACCCGGTGGCGCAGCCGACCCTGCGCCTCGCGCCACAAGGCGGAGCGTGGGACTGGAGCGCCGGCCAGGCACTGACCCTGCGCCTGCAGAGTGGCATGGACTGGGCGCTGACTGTCGATGTAACGGTGCAGAGCAGCGACGGGCGTACCCTCACCAGCCGCATCGACCTGCCGGCCGGGCCCGCGCAGACCGTGATGATTCCGCTCAAGGCCAGTTCACCACTGAGCCAGGGTATGCGCGCCGGGCCACCGATGCCCTGGACTTTCGAGGGACAACGCCTGCTACTGACCAGCAGTGAAGGCGCGGTGGACTTGGCGCAGGTCACTTCGATCAGCCTGAGCATTCCCGGCCCCAAGGTAGCCCAGAGCCTGTTGATCGAGAAAGTCGGCCTGCAGGATGACGACCAGGCGTTCAAGGCTGCCTACAGCGAATTGATCGATGCCTATGGGCAGTCGACTCGGGGCCGCTGGCCGGAGAAGATCGTCGGCGATGAGCAGCTCAAGGCCGCCGACAACCGTGAACAGGCACAACTCAAGGCCTGGCTGGCTGAGCGCGACAAGCTCAAGCTGGACACCTATGGCGGCCTGCTCGCGGGGCCGGCCTTCGAAGCCAAGGGCTTCTTCCGCACCGAGAAGCGCGACGGGCGCTGGTACCTGGTGACGCCCGACGGGCATCCGTTCTATTCGCTCGGCGTCAATGCCGTTGCCGCCGATGGCGGGCGCACCTATGTCGCCGGTCGCGAAGGCATGTTCAAGGGCTTGCCGGGCGAGGGCGACGCCATGACCGCCTTCTACGGCGAAGGAAACAATGATGACGGCAATGCCTCGTCCCAGGGTCGGGGCTTCAAGCAAGGGCGCTGGTTCGATTTCTATGCGGCCAACCTGCAGCGCACCTACGGCAAGCCTTGTCCGCAGGATGGCACGGCCTGCCCGGCGCCGGCCTTGGACGCCCAGCGCTGGCAGGCCCACACCCTCGATCGCCTGCAGGCCTGGGGCTTCAACACCCTCGGCAACTGGAGCGACCCGGCGCTCGGCCAGGCCAGGCGCCTGCCGTACACCTTGCCGCTGTCGATCGTCGGTGACTACGCCAGCATCAGCACTGGCATGGACTGGTGGGGTCGCATGCCCGACCCGTTCGACCCGCGCTTCGCCATGGCCACCGAGCGCGCCGTGGCCATCGCCGCCCGGGATCACCGCGATGACCCCTGGCTGATCGGTTATTTCGCCGACAACGAACTGGCCTGGACCGCCCCCGGCGACGATCCCAAGGCACGCTACGGCCTGGCCTATGGCACCTTGCGCCTGACCACCGATGTGCCGGCCAAGCGTGCCTTCCTCAAGCAGTTGCGCGACAAATACCGCAACCAGCAAGGGTTGTCGAAGGCCTGGGGGATCGAGCTGACCGCCTGGGAACTGATGGAAGACCCAGGGTTCGAGGCGCCATTGCCCAATCCGGAGCACCCGGAAATCGAGCGCGACTACCAGTATTTCCAGCAGGTGTTCGCCGAAACCTATTTCAAGACCATTTCCGATGCCCTGAAATGGCATGCGCCCAACCATCTGCTGCTGGGCGGTCGCTATGCGGTCAGCACGCCTGAAGCGGTGCAGGCCTGCGCCAGGTTCTGCGATGTGCTGAGTTTCAACTTCTATACCTTGAAGCCTGAAGACGGCTACGACTTCGTCCGGTTGGCCGAGTTGGACAAGCCGGTGCTGGTCTCGGAGTTCCAGTTCGGCTCCCGCGATCGCGGTCCGTTCTGGCCAGGCCCGCTGGAAGTCGCCCGCGAGGAAGATCGCGGGCCGGCCTATGCCAACTTCCTCAAGGCCGCCATGGCCCAGCCGATGATCGTTGGCGCGCACTGGTTCCAGTATCTCGACCAACCGGCCAGCGGCAGGCTGCTGGACGGCGAGAACGGCCACCTGGGCCTGGTGGCCATCACCGACGTGAGCTACCCGGGCTTCGTCGAAGCGGTGCGCCGGAGCAACCTGCAGAGCCTCACGCAGCTACGCACCGAGCTGGACAAGCCCGCTCCCAAAAAATGAGCGCTGTCCCTGGCAGCGCTTTTGTGGGAGCGGGCTTGCCCCGCGATAGCGTCCCACCAGGGAACATGGACACCCCTGACAACCACCCAGCCATATCCAGTTTGCAAATCGCCCAACTACTGAAACAATGCACCCCTTTGCAAGCCAGGCCGTACAGAGAGGTAGTCGGGTGCAGATCCAGGGTCACTATGAGCTGAAGTTCGAGGCGGTGCGCGATGCCTTCGCCGCGTTGTTCGAGGATCCCCAGGAGCGTGGTGCCGCATTGTGCATCCAGGTCGGCGGCGAGACCGTGGTCGACCTGTGGGCTGGCAGCGCCGACAAGGACGGCCGCGAGGCCTGGCACAGCGACACCATCGCCAACCTGTTCTCCTGCACCAAGACCTTCACCGCCGTCACCGCCCTGCAACTGGTGGGCGAGGGCAAGCTGGCCCTCGATGCGCCGGTGGCGCGCTACTGGCCGGAGTTCGCCCAGGCTGGCAAGGAGCAGGTCACCCTGCGCCAGTTGCTCAGCCACCGCGCAGGTCTGCCGGCCATCCGCGAGCTGCTGCCGGCCGAGGCGCTGTATGACTGGCAGGCCATGGTCGATGCCCTGGCCGCCGAAGCGCCCTGGTGGACGCCCGGCAGCGAACACGGTTACGCGGCGATCACCTATGGCTGGCTGATCGGCGAGTTGATCCGCCGCGCCGACGGTCGCGGCCCGGGCGACTCGATCGTGGCCCGCACCGCCCGGCCATTGGGGTTGGATTTCCATGTCGGCCTGGCCGACGACGCGTTCCACCGCGTGGCGCATATCGCCCGCGGCAAGGGCAACCCCGGCGATGCCGCGGCCCAGCGCCTGCTGCAGGTCACGATGCGCGAGCCCGAGGCCCTGTCGACCCGGGCTTTCACCAACCCTCCGGCAATCCTCACCAGCACCAACAAGCCCGAATGGCGGCGCATGCAGCAACCAGCGGCCAATGGCCACGGCAACGCCCGCAGCCTGGCGGGCTTCTATGCCGGCCTGCTCGACGGCAGCCTGCTGGAGTCCGAACTGCTTGACGAACTGACCCGCGAGCACAGCCTCGGCCAGGACCGCACCCTGTTGACCCAGACCCGCTTCGGCCTGGGCTGCATGCTCGACCAGCCAGAAGTGGCCAACGCCACTTTCGGCCTTGGCGCGCGGGCGTTCGGCCATCCCGGCGCGGGCGGCTCGGTCGGCTTTGCCGACCCCGAACACGACGTGGCCTTTGGCTTCGTCACCAATACCCTGGGCCCCTATGTACTGATGGACCCGCGCGCTCAACGCCTGGTGCGTGTCCTTGGCAGTTGCCTTTGATCGGGTAACGCGGGTATTGACCGGACCCTTTGACTATCCTCAATGCCAACGCCTGATGGGTATGGGCAAAATTTCTTTCTATTTCATGGTGTATCGCTGATGTCTTCACATAAAACCTTAGCACTCGCCCTGTGCCTGGCCATGACCGGCTGCGCCAGCCACTCCCAGGACGCTTCCAAGGACAGTGGCCTGAACTGGTGGCCCTTTGGTTCGGACAAGGTCGCCGACAAGGAAGTGAAGGAGGCTGTCGTCGAAAACGTCGCCAAGGCCGATGCCAAGTCCGAGAGCGCCAGCCGCTGGTGGTGGCCGTTCGGTAGCGACGAGAAAAAAGACAAGGTCGCGGCGGTTCCGAAGATCGACCAGAAGGCCACCCAGGCTTGGCTCGACCAGTACGAACCGAAGGTCCGCGAAGCGATCAAGGGCAGCAAGTTCGAACTCGAACGTCGTGAAGATGTGCTGGCGGTAACCATTCCGGTGGACAGCGCCTACAACCCGGACCGTCCGAACATGCTGCTGCCGGTCACCCTCGGCCCGATCACCCAGGTGGCCAAGGCCATTGAGACCGACACCAAGACCGCGGTGCTGATCCTCGGCCACGCCGACAGCAGCGGTGCCACCGCCGCCAACCAGAAGCTCAGCCTCGAGCGCGCAGCTTCCGTGTCGGCGATCTTCCGTCTCAGCGGCCTGCAGCGTGACCGCCTGATGCTCAAGGGCATGGGCTCGGTGATGCCGCGCGCCGCCAACGACAGCGCCGAGGGCCGTGCCCTGAACCGACGCGTCGAGCTGCTGCTGACCCCGCAGAACACCATGGTCGCGCTGCTGGCCAAGTACCAGCAGGCCGCCCCGGCGCCAGCCCCGACGGCGATGGTCGCCACCCAGGATGCCAAGGCTCCGGCGGCCAAGCCAGCCGCCAAGGCCGCTGCCAAGCCAGCTGCGAAAAAGCCGGCCGCCAAGGCCAAGGCGCCGGCCAAGGCCAGCACCAGCGCGAAGAAGAAAGCCGCTCCGGCCAAACCTGCCGCGAAGAAGGCCGCCACCGACAAGAAAGTCGCCGCCAACAGCCCTGCGAAGACCAACTGATCGTCAAGGAAACGCAGTCATGACCCAATCCCTGGCCGATATGCGCCGCGACTACACCCGTGATGGCCTGGCCGAAGCCCAGGCCCCGGGGGAGCCGTTCGCGCTGTTCCACCACTGGTTCGCTGATGCGGTGAAGACCGAACAACTGCCGGTGGAAGCCAACGCCATGACCCTGGCGACCGTCGACGCCGACGGCCGCCCGCATTGCCGGGTACTGTTGCTCAAGGCCCTCGATGCCCGAGGCTTCACGTTCTTCACCAATTACGAAAGCGCCAAGGGCCAGCACATCGCGGTGAACCCGTTCGCGGCCATGACCTTCTTCTGGCCGGCGCTGGAGCGCCAGGTGCGAATTGAAGGGCGGGTGGAAAAGGTCACGGCCAAGGAGTCGGACGATTACTACCAGGTACGCCCGCTGGGCAGCCGCCTGGGCGCCTGGGCGTCGCCGCAGAGCCGGGTGATTGCTGACCGTGAGGAGCTGGAAGGGCTGGTCAAGGCCACCGAGGCGCGCTTTTCCGATACGCAACCGCATTGCCCGGAACACTGGGGCGGCTACCGCCTGGTGCCGGAGCGTGTCGAGTTCTGGCAGGGGCGAGCCAGTCGCCTGCACGACCGGCTGAACTTCCGGTTGGTCGATGGCCAGTGGTTGCGCGAGCGCCTGGCGCCCTGAGGTGCTGGGGCTGCAAAGGGAAGTGTCAGATTTTTTGTGTGCGGGCCGGTAACGGCCTGCCGTCAGGCAGGCCCTGACTTTCACCAGGTCGGCCTGATGAACCGATC
>NZ_NIBE01000084.1:727-16985 GCF_002205115.1 Pseudomonas sp. DrBHI1 | reverse complement strand
CGTGGGAGCGGGCTTGCCCCGCGATGGGCCCTTCAGTCAAACGCGCTCTTCAAGAACGCCTGCATATCCTTCCAAGAGCTTTCATCCGCCGCCTTGTCATAGCCGATATCCGGCCCGCCATGCCCCCCATGCCCCAACCGATCCGCATCCGGGTTGGTAAACCCATGCTTGGCCCCCGGAATCCCGACGAACTGGTAGTCGGCCTTGGCCGCATCCATCTCTGCCTTGAACGCCGCCACCTGCTCCGGGGTGACCATGCTGTCGGCCTCGCCGTGCTCCACCAGGATCTTCGCCCGGATCACCCCCGGCTTGGCCGGCGTCTGGGTCACCAGCGCGCCATGGAAGCTCACCACGCCATCGAGCTTCTCGCCCCGGCGCGCCGCATCCAGCACCACCTTGCCGCCAAAGCAGTAACCGATGGCCGCCAATTGGTGCTTGTTGGTGTTGGGCTGGATCTTCAATAGCTCAAGCCCGGCGTCGAAGCGCCGGGCAGCGGCTTTCGGATCCTTCATCGCCGCCGCCATGAACGCCTGGGCGTCGGCCGGGTGCTCGGTGTTCTTGCCGTCGCCATACATATCGATGGCCAGGGCGTTGTAGCCCAGCGCCGCGAGGTCGCGGGCGCGGCGTTTGGCGTAGTCGTTCAGCCCCCACCATTCGTGCACCACCACCACGCCCGGGCGCTTGCCCTCGAGGGCGTCGTCGTAGGCGTAGTAGCCGATCAGGCGGTTGCCGTCGGCATCCTGGTAGGGAATCTCGCGGGTCTGCACCGCCGCCTGGGCAAGGCTGGCGCTGCACAACAAGGCCAGGGCAAGCAGGGTACGCATGGTCGAGCTCCTTGTTCGGTTCGTTCAGCCAAGGTTCAGGCCGGGTTCAGCAGGGGTTCAGGGCGCCCTCCCTACTCTAGCCCCCAGACAGCAACAACGCATCCAACCCGGAGTAACTGAACCATGAAAACCCTCAACACCCTGATTGCCGCCATGGCGGTTTGCGCAGCCGGCCTCACCAGCGTTGCCCAGGCCGATGACAACTTCGCCAGCCTGACCTACGGCCAGACCAGCGACAAAGTGCGCAAGTCCGGCCTGCTGCAACGCAACACCGACGGCCTGAACGCCGACGGCATCATCGGCAAGGACAGCACCTGGGGCGCGCGCCTGGGCAAGATCAACGACCAGGGCCGCTACTACGTGACCTACGACAACGTCTCGGGCGACCACAGCGGCGTCAAGCTGCGCCAGGAGAACCTGCTGGGCAGCTACGACCTGTTCCTGCCGGTGGGCGATACCACCAAGCTGTTCGGCGGCGGCAGCCTGGGCATGACCAAGCTGACCCAGGATTCGCCGGGCGCCCGCCGCGACACCGACTACGGTTACGCCGTCGGCCTGCAGGCCGGTGTGATCCAGGAAGTGACCGACAACACCTCGGTGGAGCTGGGCTACCGTTACCTGCGCAGCAACGCCGCCACCGAGATCGGCGCCCACGGCGGGCCGAAGGACGGTACCCTGCGCCTGACCAGCAGCGCGCAGACCTACCTGGCGGCTACCTACAAGTTCTGAGGTCGCTGTTATCCTGTGCAGGCCTTTTCGCGGGTAAACCCGCGAAAAGGCCTGCACAGGGCATTCCCATAGAAGGAGATCCGCATGAAATTGCTGGTGGTCGAGGACGAGGCGCTGCTGCGTCATCACCTGTTCACCCGCCTGGGCGAAGGCGGTCACGTGGTGCAGGCGGTGGCCAACGCGGAGGAAGCCTTGTACCAGGCCGAGCAGTACAACCACGACCTGGCGGTGATCGACCTGGGCCTGCCGGGCATGAGCGGGCTGGACCTGATCCGCCAACTGCGCAGCCTCGGCCAGACCTTCCCGATCCTCATCCTCACCGCCCGCGGCAACTGGCAGGACAAGGTCGAAGGCCTGGCCGCCGGCGCCGACGACTATGTGGTCAAACCGTTCCAGTTCGAAGAGCTGGAAGCCCGCCTGAACGCCTTGCTGCGCCGCTCCAGCGGCTTCACCCAGTCGACCATTGCCGCCGGGCCCTTGGTGCTCGACCTCAACCGCAAGCAGGCGACCCTGGACGAGCAGCCCTTGGCGCTGACCGCCTACGAATACCGCATCCTCGAGTACCTCATGCGCCATCACCAGCAGGTGGTGGCCAAGGACCGGCTGATGGAGCAGCTGTACCCGGACGACGAGGAGCGCGACCCGAACGTCATCGAGGTGCTGGTCGGCCGCCTGCGCCGCAAACTCGAGGGCGACAACGGCTTCAAGCCGATCGACACCGTGCGTGGCCTGGGCTACCTGTTCACTGAGCGCTGCCGATGATTCGTTCGCTGCGGGTGCGCCTGATGCTGGCGGCGGCCTTGCTGGCGCTGCTGTTCATGCTGGCGCTGCTGCCGGCATTGCAGAAGGCCTTCAGCCTGGCGTTGCAGGAATCGATCGAGCAGCGCCTGGCCTCGGATGTGACCACTCTGATCTCGGCCGCGCGCATCGAGCGCGGCCAGTTGCAGATGCCGGCACTGCTGCCTGACGAGCGCTACAACCTGCCCTACACCGGCTTGCTCGGCTATATCTTCGACCGCCAGGGCACGCTGGTGTGGCAGTCGCGGGCCACCCGCAACCGCAATATCAACTACCACCCCCGCTATGACGGGCGCGGCAACGAGTTCGCCCGTATCCATCAGGACGACGGCGACGAATTCTTCGTCTATGACGTCGAGGTCAAGCTGCTCGGCGGCAAGAGCGCGGCGTTCAGCATCGTCGCCCTGCAGCCGGTACGCGAATACCAGGACACCCTCAATGGCCTGCGCGAGAAACTCTATCTGGGCTTCGGCGCGGCGCTGCTGGCGCTGATGGTGCTGCTCTGGGCTGGCCTGACCTGGGGCCTGCGTTCATTGCGCCGGCTCAGCTCCGAGCTGGACGACGTGGAGAGCGGAGCGCGGGATGGCCTCAGCCGCGAGCACCCACGCGAGCTGCTGCGCCTGACCGGTTCGCTCAACCGCCTGCTGCGCAGCGAGCGCGAGCAGCGCCAGCGCTACCGCGACTCGCTCGACGACCTGGCCCACAGCCTCAAGACCCCGCTGGCGGTGCTGCAGGGCGTTGGCGAGAGCATGGAGCAGGGCGACCGCGAACAGGCGCGGGTGTTGCAAAGCCAGATCGAGCGCATGAGCCAGCAGATCGACTACCAGTTGCAGCGCGCCAGTCTGCGCAAGAGCGGCCTGGTGAAGTACCAGGTCGAGCTCAAACCATTGCTCGACAGCCTGTGCAGCACTTTGGCCAAGGTCTATCGCGACAAGCGCGTCGAGGTCAGTCTCGACATCCCGGCCCTGGCGCGGGTACCGATGGAGCAGGGCGCCTTGCTTGAGCTCTTGGGTAACTTGCTGGAAAACGCCTACCGGTTGTGCCTGGGGCAGGTGCGGGTGAGCCTGCGTCAGTCGCCGGGGCTGCTGGAGCTGTGCGTCGAGGACGACGGGCCGGGCGTGCCACCGGATCAACGCGAGCGGATTCTCGAGCGCGGCGAGCGGCTGGACCGCCAGCACCCGGGGCAGGGGATCGGGCTGGCGGTGGTCAAGGACATCATCGACAGCTATGACGCCGAGCTAAGCCTGGGCGATTCGGCGTTGGGCGGGGCTGCGTTCCGCATCGCTTTCCGGCTCGATTGATTCTGCCTTTCCAGTGCAGGGGGCGGTGCGTGGGAGCGGGCTAGCCCCGCGATACCGGTGAAGCCGGTGCCATCCGGCGCGGTCCTGATCGCGGGGCAAGCCCGCTCCCACCGGGAAGTCCCACTGGATACCTCCGAGGCGGATTCCCGCCAACCTACCCTGTACGATTTCCGCCATCGGGCGGAAATCCGCCATTTCCTACCGGCTTTTGCGCCCCGTCCCGGGGCATTCACACCCTGTAATCATTGGCTGTGCACCTCAAGCGGGCACTTTGGCATCGCCCTTGCTATTCAGCTGGCAGAGGCCTGCCCAGGCACTCGCCCACAACGACAAATCCCTCCGGGTACAGGAGGGTTCGCGATTCAGGTGCCCCGACATCCTGGGAAGGATGCGCCGGCCCACTTGAGGAAAAACTAGCCATGACGACTCGTCAGCCGCTGTACAAATCGCTGTATGTCCAGGTGATCGTCGCCATCACCATCGGTATTCTGCTCGGCCACTACTACCCGGAAACCGGTGTAGCCCTCAAACCCTTGGGTGACGGCTTCGTCAAGCTGATCAAGATGGTCATTGCCCCGATCATCTTCTGCACCGTGGTCAGTGGCATCGCCGGCATGCAGAGCATGAAGTCGGTCGGCAAGACCGGCGGTTACGCGCTGCTGTACTTCGAGATCGTCTCCACCATCGCCTTGATCATCGGCCTGGTCGTGGTCAACGTGGTCCAGCCGGGCGCCGGCATGCACGTCGACGTCAGCACCCTGAACGCCAGCAGCGTGGCCGCCTACGCCGCCGCCGGCGCGCAGCAGACCACCGTGGGCTTCCTGCTCAACGTCATCCCCAACACCGTGGTCGGCGCCTTCGCCAACGGCGATATCCTGCAAGTGCTGATGTTCTCGGTGCTGTTCGGCTTCGCCCTGCACCGCCTGGGCAGCTACGGCAAGCCTGTGCTCGACCTGATCGATCGCTTTGCCCATGTGATGTTCAACATCATCAACATGATCATGAAGCTGGCCCCGATCGGCGCCTTCGGTGCCATGGCCTTCACCATCGGCCAATACGGCGTGGGCTCGCTGGTGCAGCTGGGCTACCTGATGGCCTGCTTCTACATCACCTGCGTGCTATTCATCCTGGTGGTGCTGGGCGGTATCTGCCGCGCCCACGGTTTCAGCGTGATCAAGCTGATCCGCTACATCCGTGAAGAACTGCTGATCGTGCTGGGCACCTCGTCGTCCGAATCGGCCCTGCCGCGCATGCTGGCCAAGATGGAGCGCCTGGGCGCGAAGAAATCCGTGGTTGGCCTGGTGATCCCGACCGGCTATTCGTTCAACCTGGACGGCACCTCGATCTACCTGACCATGGCTGCGGTGTTCATCGCCCAGGCCACCGACACCACCATGGACATCACCCACCAGATCACCCTGCTGCTGGTGCTGCTGGTGGCCTCCAAAGGTGCCGCGGGCGTCACCGGTTCCGGCTTCATCGTGCTGGCCGCGACCCTGTCGGCCGTCGGCCACCTGCCGGTGGCGGGCCTGGCGCTGATCCTGGGTATCGACCGCTTCATGTCCGAGGCCCGCGCCCTGACCAACCTGATCGGCAACGCCGTGGCCACCGTGGTCGTGGCCAAGTGGGTCAAGGAGCTGGACACCGACACCCTGCAGGCGGAACTGGCGTCCGGTGGCTCGCCCCTGGTCGACACCCGTCCGACCGACGACCTGGGCGTGGCCGAAGGTCCGGCGCGTTGATCGACGTGTGAAATGCAAAAAGGCGACCTTCGGGTCGCTTTTTTGTGCCAACTGGCAGAATGCCCGGGATAGTACGCCTACCCCTGTGGGGGCGTTCGGCCCGGCATCTACTCGACCCGGGTCTCGCCGCTGTACACCAGGATCCCCCGACACCGCCGGCACAGGTACCTGCGCCCCTGGCGCACCAGCTTGTGCCGCTGGGCGGTGAACGGAAAGTCGCTCTCCGGGCACGGACAGCGGTAGATGTAGCGGGTCGCCACCCGCCGCTGCACTTCATAGTTGTGGCAACGGTTCGGCGGCAGCTCGTACACCCCGCGCATGATCAACTGCCACTCCTCGCCATGGGCCTGGATGCGGTCACCGAACAGCTGGTGGGCCACCAGATGGGCGACCTCGTGGGCCACGGTCTGGCGCAGGAAGTCTTCCTGGTTCTCGCGGTACAGCTGCAGGTTGAAGCGAAGCAGGTTCTCGTGCAGGTGGGCGACACCGGCTTTCTGGCCGCGCAGCTTGAAACTGACCTGCGGGCGCGGAAAAGGGCGTTTGAAGAAGGTTTCGGCTTGCTGGTAACAGGTTTCGACGCGTTGTCTGAGCAGCTCGGGCATGGCGGGATGGTTCTCCTGACCGGGTATTATGCCGCAGGCTCAGGCTGGCTGCCGAGCCGCCGGTCAGGCACACGAAACGAAGCCGCCTTGCGGCGGCCTCGGGTGATGCCCCAGTGCTGGTTGGATCTGATAGGTATGCGTCAGTTGGTGTAGACGGGCCCCACGCCCAGTCCCCAGATGATCACGGTCGCCGCCATGATCGCCACCAGTACCACCAGGCCCACCGCCAGCACGGAGCTGGAGAACAGGAAGCCTTCATCCGACGGTATGTTCATGAACGTCGGCAAGCCGACATACAACAGGTACACGGTGTAGCAGATGGCCGCCGTGCCGATCAGCATGCCCAGCCACAAGTGCGGGTACAGCGCCGCGAGTCCGCCGATGAACAGCGGGGTGGCGGTGTAGGTGGCGAAGGCGATGCACTGCGCCATGCTCGGGTTGGCGTCGTAGGTGCGCGCCATCCAGTGGATGAAGGCGCCCATCACCGCGACCCCGGCAAGCATCGCCAGGTACGACATGATGCTCATCCACAGCGCGCTTTCCATGGTCAGCATCACCGCCGGCCGTTCGCCGATCACCCAGCCGACCTGGGTGGTGCCGATGAACGCCGAGACGGCGGGGATCGCCGCCAGGATCAGGGTATGCGTCAGGTACATGTGGCTGATGCTTTCTTCCTCGCCACGGATCTCCCGCCACTCCTGGTCAGGGTGGGTGAACAGCCCAACAACGTGATGAATCATACGGGTCACTCCTATCGTCGTTGCCAAACGCCCCCCGGATGGAGCGCCTATGGCCCGAGGCCAGGACACCAAGTGCTGCGCCAATGTGGCCTTATGTCGCAGTATAGGAAGCCGTTCCCCGCATAAAACCGCGTTTTTAGAGCAAATCGCGCTGTCAGGCGCGGTGCTGATTCCCTTGAAGTCTTTATCGGATTCACCTACTGCACCGTGCGGTTTGTGCGTAAAATAGCCGGCTTTTGTCACACCTCGCGGATCCAAGCGCTATGGGCACCCTCTCGGTCAACCAGAACAAACTGCAAAAACGCCTGCGTCGTCTCGCCGGCGAAGCCATCACCGACTACAACATGATCGAGGATGGCGACAAGGTCATGGTCTGCCTGTCCGGCGGCAAGGACAGCTACACCATGCTCGACGTTCTGTTGCACCTGCAGAAGGTGGCGCCGATCAAGTTCGACATCGTCGCGGTGAACATGGACCAGAAGCAGCCGGGCTTTCCCGAGCACGTGCTGCCGGCCTACCTCAAGGAACTGGGCGTCGAGTACCACATCGTCGAGAAGGATACCTACTCGGTGGTCAAGGAGCTGGTGCCCGAGGGCAAGACCACCTGCTCGCTGTGCTCGCGCCTGCGTCGCGGCACCCTGTACACCTTCGCCGACGAGATCGGCGCGACCAAGATGGCCCTGGGTCACCACCGCGACGACATCGTCGAGACCTTCTTCCTCAACATGTTCTTCAACGGCGCGCTCAAGGGCATGCCGCCGAAGCTGCGCGCCGACGACGGCCGCAACGTGGTGATCCGCCCGCTGGCCTACTGCAGCGAGAAGGACATCCAGGCCTATTCGGACATGAAGGAATTCCCGATCATCCCATGCAACCTGTGCGGCTCGCAGGAAAACCTGCAGCGCCAGGTGGTCAAGGACATGCTGGTGGAGTGGGAGCGCAAGCACCCGGGCCGTACCGAGAGCATCTTCCGCGCCTTGCAGAACGTTGCGCCGTCGCAGCTGGCCGACCGCAACCTGTTCGACTTCACCAGCCTGAAGATCGACGAAAGCGCCACCCCGCGTTTCCTCGACGTGCTGAACATTTGAGCCCATGCGCGACTATCAGTGGTTGCATGAGTACTGCCTGAACCGCTTCGGTTCGGCCCAGGCGCTGGAAGCCTTCCTGCCGCAGCCGCGCACGCCCGCGCAGCTGCGCGACATCCCTGACGACCGCTACCTGTCGACCCTGGCCCTGCGCGTATTCCGCGCCGGGCTCAAGCACAGCCTGGTGGACGCCAAGTGGCCGGCGTTCGAGCAGGTGTTCTTCGGTTTCGACCCGCAGAAGGTGGTGCTGATGGGCGCCGAGCACCTGGAGCGGTTGATGCACGACGAGCGCATCATCCGCCACCTGGGCAAGCTCAAGAGCGTGCCGCGCAATGCGCAGATGGTGCTGGACGTGGTCAAGGAGAAGGGCAGTTTCGGCGCGTTCATCGCCGACTGGCCAGCGACCGATATCGTCGGGCTGTGGAAGTACCTGGCCAAGCATGGCAACCAGCTGGGCGGGCTGTCGGCGCCGCGGTTCCTGCGGATGGTCGGCAAGGATACCTTCATTCCCACCGACGATATGGCGGCGGCGCTGATCGCGCAGAAGATCATCGACAAGCCGCCGACCAGTCAGCGTGACCTGGCGCTGGTGCAGCAGGCGTTCAACCAGTGGCATGCCGAGAGCGGGCGGCCGTTGTGCCAGTTGTCGGTGATGCTGGCGCATACCGTCAACCACTGAGATCGCTGGGGCTGCAAAGCAGCCCCGGAATCAGCTTCCTTCGCCGGCCATGCGCCGCTCGAACTGAAACTTCCAGCGCACATACAGTAGCCCGGCCACGAACAACCCCAGGCTCACCAGCACCTCGACCCAGCCGAACAGCGCCCGCGCCGGATCGAACGCCGCCAGCACGCCCTTGATGAAGTAGATGTTCACCACGAAGCAGGTCCAGGCATGTGCCCGGGCGCTGCCCATCAGCATGCCCGGCAGCAGCAGCAGCAGGGGGATCAGCTCGATGGCCATGATCACCTCGACCCGCGCCCCGTGCAGGTCGGCGAACCACAGGTTGTTCACCACCAGCAGGGCGATCAGGCCGAAGAAGCAGGCCAGGCTCAGGGCGCGGGTCAAGCGCACCCGTGGGGCCAGCCAGTCCAGTGGCGGCAAGACCTTGGGCTTTCTAGCCACGTTCGCCACCCAGGGCCTTGGCCGTCTTCGCCAGGCGCTGTCCGAGCGCGCGGCACAGGGCGATCTCGTGTTGGTCCAGCTCGCGCTTGCCGTCGGCGCCGGCATGGTGGCTGGCGCCGTACGGCGTGCCGCCGCCACGGGTCTCCAGCAGCGCCGATTCGCTGTAGGGCAGGCCGGTGACCAGCATGCCGTGGTGCATCAGCGGCAGCAGCATCGACAGCAGGGTGGTCTCCTGACCGCCATGCAGGCTGGCGGTGGAGGTGAACACCGCCGCCGGCTTGCCCACCAGCTCGCCACCCAGCCACAGGCTGCTGGTGCCGTCGAGGAAGTACTTGAGCGGCGCGGCCATGTTGCCGAAGCGGGTCGGGCTGCCCATGGCCAGGCCCGCGCAGTGGCGCAGGTCGTCGAGGGTGGCGTACAGCGCGCCGCTGGCGGGGATGTCCGGGGCCACGGCTTCGCACTCGGTGGAGATCGCCGGCACGGTGCGCAGGCGCGCCTCCAGGCCGGCCATCTCGACGCCGCGGGCAATATGCCGGGCCATCTCGCTGGTCGAGCCGTGGCGGCTGTAGTACAGCACCAGGATGTAGGGTTCGCTCACGGCAGGATCTCCAGGACCTTCTCCGGTGGGCGGCCGACCACGGCCTTGTCACCGGCCACCAGGATCGGCCGCTCGATCAGCTTGGGATGCTCGACCATCGCCTTGATCAGTTGGTCGTCGCTCAGGGCTGGGTTGGCCAGCTCCAGGGCCTTGTATTCGTCTTCGCCGGTGCGCAGCAGCTGGCGCGCGTTGATGCCCAGCTTGCCAAGCAGCTGTTCGAGGGTGGCGGCGTCTGGCGGGGTTTCGAGGTAGCGCACGACGTTCGGCGTCAGGCCGCGTGCCTCGAGCAGTTCCAGGGCGCCGCGGGATTTCGAGCAGCGCGGGTTATGATAGAGGGTCAGATCGGTCATGACGGGTCGCATCCAGCTGGGTGTGGCGGCTATTCTAACCGCAGCGACCGACTTCAATGCTTGAAAACTTCGAGAAGGATTGACCCATGGCAAGGCGTTTGGCAGCTGCACTGGCCATCACCGCGAGCCTGTTGCTCGGCGGCTGCGGTGCGGACTACGGCGTGGACCAGCACGGCAACACGGTAAAGGCCGAACAGATCGACGGGCACTGGCTGGTGCTCAACTACTGGGCCGAATGGTGCGGCCCGTGCCGCACGGAAATCCCTGAACTCAATGCCGCTGCCAAGCAGTGGGAGGCCCAGGGCATTCGCGTGGTGGGGGTGAACTTCGATGGGCTGCAAGGGCCGGACCTGAAAGCCGCCGCCGATACCTTGGGCATCGGTTTCACCGTGCTGGCCCAGGACCCGGCCGAGCGTTACGAGCTGCCGCGCAGCGAGGCGCTGCCGGTGACCTACATCATCGACGACAAGGGCAAGGTGCGTGAGCAACTGATGGGCGAGCAGACGCTCGAAGGGCTGCAGGCGAAGATCAGGGCTTTGAAAGGCGGCGCCTGATCGATCTTGGGGCCGCGCAGCGGCCCCAGATACTTCAGCCTTCCTCTGGCCAGAACCGCAGTGGCTTGCCTTCAACCGGCCAGAAACGGATCTGCTCGATCGGCGACACATCCCAGCGTTGCACCGTTTCCAGCGCCTGCAGGAAGCGTTTTTCCTGCTCCATCAGCGCCGGCGCGCACAGCTTGCGGGTCTTGCCAACCTTGCCGAAGCTGATGCGCTCGCCCTCCAGCGTGTAGGGCGCGAACCAGTGGTTGCAGCCGCCGTTGCCGTAGGCGCGACCATCGCTGGCCAGGGTCAGCGTCAGGTGGCTGTAGTCGATCAGCGGGCGCTCACCGATCCACTCCAGCACGTAGCTCTGCTCCTGCTGCAGCTTCGAGGGTTGTGCGGCGCAGCCCATCAGGCCGCAGGCGATCAGCGCGCCGGTCAGCAGCTGTTTCACTCAACCACGCTCCCGGCACTGTGGGCACAGGTGCTTGTCGCCCTTGCTCGACCAGCCCAGTTCCTGGATGCGCGCGCTGGCGGCCGGGGCCTGGCCCTTCTTGCCTAGCTTGGCGTCGTTGGCGAACTCGAAGTCCAGCACCGCGTCGCAGCTGTCGCACTTGACCTGCCAGTTGAGGATCTCAAGCTCGTTGAACGCCGGGCCCTGGGCCACGGCGACCCACTGGCCGTGCGGGTTGATCAGGTGGCGCACGGTCTCGACGGTCAGTCGCATGGACAGGTCCTTGCTGCCCTTGAGGGTGACCAGCAGGACGTCGCCTTTTTGGATCGAGCCGCCGTTGCCGGTGACCTGGTAGCGGCCCGGCACCAGTGCGCGGCACTCGATCAGGGTGTGTTGCGGGTTGAAAAGGGTGTAGCGGAAATCGTGTTCGACCATGGGTCCTCCAAAATTGCCGCGTATCCTAGCATCAACCGTTTACAAGATTGTGCGGATTGCCTGCCGCCCAGCGGTTGATGTTGTCCAGGGTGGTCGCGGCGATGGCGTCCAGGGCCTCGCGGGTAAGGAAGGCCTGGTGGGCGGTGACGATCACGTTGGGGAAGGTCAGCAGGCGTGCCAGCACGTCGTCCTGCAGCGGCAGGTCGGAGCGGTCCTCGAAGAACAGCTGTGCCTCCTCTTCATACACATCCAGCCCCAAGTAGCCGAGCTGGCCGCTCTTGAGCGCGTCGATCAGCGCCGGGGTATCGACCAGCGCGCCGCGGCCGGTGTTGATCAGCATGGCGCCGGGCTGCAGCTGGGCCAGGCTCCGGGCGTTGATCAGGTGGCGGGTGTGCTCGGTCAGCGGGCAGTGCAGGCTGATGATGCGTGCCTGGCGCAGCAGTTCGGGCAGCTCAAGGTAGCGCGCGCCGAGGGCGACCAGCTCGGGGTTGGGATAAGGGTCGTAGGCCAGCAACTGGCAGCCGAAGCCGGCCATGATGCGGGCGAAGGCGGCGCCGATCTGGCCGGTGCCGACCACGCCGACGGTCTTGCCGTGCAGGTCGAAGCCGGTCAGTCCGTGGAGGGTGAAATCGCCCTCGCGAGTGCGGTTGTAGGCCCGGTGCAAACGGCGGTTGAGGGCCAGGATCAGGGCCACGGCGTGCTCGGCGACGGCGTGGGGCGAATAGGCCGGGACGCGGACCACGGTCAGGCCAAGGCGCTGTGCCGCAGCCAGGTCGACATGGTTGTAGCCGGCCGAGCGCAGGGCGATCAGGCGCGTGCCGCCGGCGGCCAGGCGTTCCAGCACCGGGGCGTCGAGCTCGTCGTTGATGAAGGCGCAGACCACCTCGAAACCCTGGGCCAGCGGCGCGGTGTCGAGAGTCAGGCGGGCGGGCTGGTAGTGCAGCTCCAGGGGCCCCGCGCTGGCGGCGCGGGTGAAGCTTTCCTGATCGTAGTGCTGGCTGCTGAACAACAGAGCGCGCATGGTTGGGGTCCTGTCTGAAATGCCACCAGTCTAGCCAAATGGTTGGCCTGGGCGTTGACCTGTGTCGCCTACGCGCTCTGGCGCGCCTGTTCGGCCAAGCGGTTGATGGCCTGGTCCAGTTCGTCCAAGGCCTGCAATGCCTGGGGGCTATCCTGCTTGAGCAAGGTCTCGCTGCGCTGGCAGGCCGCCCGCAACTGCGGCACGCCGCAATAGCGCGAGGCACCGTTTAGCCGGTGCACGCGCTCGATCATCGCTGTGCGGTCGGCGGCTTTGCGCGCGGCCCGGATGGCTTCGCGGTCGGATTCCAGCGAGGCCAGCAGCATGGCCAGCATGTCCGCCGCCAAGTCCGCCTTGCCGGCAGCCAGACGCAGGCCTTCCTCCGGGTCGAGCACCTTCAGCTCGCTGCTGTCGGCCAGGCGTTCGCTGGCGCGTTCCGGTGGCGGCGCGCCCAGGCTCAGGCCCGTCCACTTCATCACCACCTGGGCCAGCTGGCGCTCGCTGATCGGCTTGGTCAGGTAGTCGTCCATGCCGCTGTGCAGCAGGGCGCGCTTTTCGTTGGCCATGGCGTGGGCGGTGAGGGCCACGATCGGCAGGGGCGGGCCGCTCTGGCTGCTTTCCCACTGGCGGATCTGCTCGGTGCAGGCGCGGCCATCCATGCCGGGCATCTGCACATCCATCAGCACCAGGTCGAACGGTTCGTCCTGCACGGCCTGTACCGCGCCGTAGCCATTGTCCACCGCCAGCACCTCGGCGCCCATGCCTTCGAGCAGGGTCTGCACCAGCAGCAGGTTGGCCGGGTTGTCGTCGACGCAGAGGATTTTCGGCATGCGCTGGCCCGTGTGGTTGCGCTGCTCGCACACCGGGCGGCGCGGTTGCACCAGTTCTAGCAGCAGGCGGCGCAGCTTGCGGGTGCAGGTCGGCTTGGCCAGCAATTGGCCGTGGGCGTTGGGCAGGTAGGGGTGGTAGAGCGGCTGTTCGGTGGTCGGGCAGAGCACCACGCACTGGCAGCCTAGGCGCTCAAGCTGCTGGTGGTAATGGCCCAGCTGTTCCGGCGACAGGCTGCCCAGGTTGACCCCGAGCACGGCGAACTCGAAGGGTTGTCCGGCCTGGCTGGCGGCCTGCGCGCCTTGCAGCAGTTGGTCGCAGGACGCGAACACGCTGACCGCCAGGCCGCAGTCCTCCAGTTGGTGTTCCAGCGCCTGTCGTGCCAAGTCGTGGCTGTCGACGATGGCCACTCGGTGGCCGAGCAGGGCCTGGGCGGGCTGCTCCTCGGCGTCGTCGTGAGCCTTGGGCAGGTTGAGGCTGATCCAGAACTGCGAGCCTTCGCCGGGCGTGCTGTCGACACCGATCTCGCCACCCATCTGCTCGATCAGGCGCTTGGAGATCACCAGCCCCAGGCCGGTACCGCCGGGCTGGCGCGACAACGAGTTGTCGGCCTGGCTGAAGGCCTGGAACAGGGTGCGCACATCCTGGGGCGAGAGGCCGATGCCGGTGTCCTGAACGCTAATGCGCAGTTGCACGCTGTCTTCCTGCTCGTCCTCAAGCATGGCGCGTACGACGATGGTGCCTTCGCGGGTAAACTTGATGGCGTTGCTCACCAGGTTGGTGAGGATCTGCTTGAGCCGCAGCGGGTCGCCCACCAGCGACAGCGGCGTGTCGCGGTAGACCAGGCTGAGCAGCTCCAGCTGCTTGGCGTGGGCGGCCGGGGCAAGGATGGTCAGGGTGTCCTGAATCAGGTCGCGCAGGTTCAGCGGGATGCTATCGAGCACCAGCTTGCCGGCCTCGATCTTGGAGAAGTCGAGGATCTCGTTGATGATCCCCAGCAGGTTGTCGGCGGACTTCTCGATGGTGCCGAGGTAGTCAAGCTGGCGCGGGGTCAGCTCGCTCTTCTGCAACAGGTGGGTGAAGCCGAGGATGCCGTTGAGCGGGGTACGGATCTCATGGCTCATGTTGGCGAGGAACTCGGACTTGATCCGGCTGGCCTCCAGGGCCTCCTTGCGCGCCATGTCCAGCTCGATGTTCTGGATCTCGATGGTCTCCAGATTCTGGCGCACGTCCTCGGTGGCTTGGTCGATGCTGTGCTGCAGTTCTTCGTGGGCGCTGTGCAGGGTCTCGGCCATGCGGTTGATGCCGGCGGCCAGCTCGTCGAGTTCATGGCTGCCCATGGCCGGCAGGCGTTCGTCCAGGTGCCCGTCCTTGAGCTGGTTGACCGCGTGCTTGATGCGGTTGATCGGGTTGTTGATGGTACGGCTCATGCGCAGGGCCAGCAGCGCGGTCAGGCTCAGGCAGGCGAGGATCAGCAGCAGGCTGGTGAACAGGTTGCGGTAGCCGCGCAGCAAGGTGCCGTCGTGGGACAGTTCGATCTCCACCCAGCCGAGCAGGCGCTCGGCCTCGGCGGGAACGGCGTCGGTGGCCAGGTCGCGGTGATGGCCGAACACCGGCATCAGGTAGCGGGTGGCGTCGTTGCCGGTGCGTTGCAGCAGTTGCGTGCCGGTGCCGCCGCTGGGCGGCTGGTTGAGCATGCTCGGACCTGCGTGGGCCAGGCGCGTGCGGTCGGCGGCGAGGAACGCCACGGCGCGCACATCGGCCTGCTCCAACGCCTGGGTGGCGATACGCTCCAGTTGCGCCGGGGCCTGGCGGGCGAGGGCCGGTGCCGCCAGGGGGGCCAGTTGCTCGGCGATCATCTTGCCGCGCTGCAGCAGTTGCGTACGCAGGTCGTTCTGTTGCAGCCAGGTGAAGTAACTGCCCAGCACCAGGGCCATCAGGCTGGCGGGCAGCAAGGCCAGCAGCAGGACGCGGCTGCGGATTCCCAAACGGTCGAGCACACCTGTCTCCTGTCATGTGCTGTTAAAGGCGCAGTTCGCGCATCAGCGGGAACGTTACTCTGCGCTGAGGGGGAATGCACAGGATTTGTAATGGTTTTTGCTTTTCTCAGATGGCAGTGCCGGTGCGACCGCTCTGACCTCGCGCCAGTCGGGCGACGGTTGCCTTGTTCGGACCGCTTGTCCAATAATCGCGCAATTGAGAATTGATGGCAGTTGCCAATGCATCCTGAAGCTATTCGCGCGACCAACATCCTCGCCATCGAGGACGACCCCGTGCTGGGCGCCTACCTGCACGACGAGCTGCAGCGCGGCGGCTTCCAGGTGACCTGGTGCCGCGATGCCCTCGAAGGCCTGGAGGCGGCGGGCCGGCAGGTGTTCGACTTGGTGCTGATGGACATCCTGCTGCCCGGCCTCAACGGCCTGGACGCCCTGGTCAGCCTGCGTCGGCGCAGCGCCACGCCGGTGATCCTGATGTCGGCGCTGGGCGCCGAGGCCGACCGCATCAGCGGCTTCGAGCGCGGCGCGGACGACTACCTGCCCAAGCCGTTCAGCTTTGCCGAGCTGCGCGTGCGAATCGAGGCGATCCTGCGTCGGGTGGCCTTCGAGCGACGCGCTCGGGCGCCGCGGGAGGCGGACACCGGGCAGCTGCATTTCGACGAGCAGACCACCGATGTCAGCTTCGCCGGAGCCTGTGCCGGTCTGACTCCCAGTGAATACCGCCTGCTCGACACCCTGCACCGCAGCCAGGATGAGGTGCTGAGCAAGCCCTTCCTCTACCAGCACGTCCTGCAGCGCGGTTACTCGCGGCATGACCGCAGCCTGGACATGCACGTCAGCCAGATCCGCCGCAAGCTCAAGGCCATCGGCTACCACGAGCGGCAGGTGCGTACCGTGTGGGGCAAAGGCTATGTGTTCGGCGTGGGCGAGGCCGACTGAACCATGCTCGACCGTCACTCGTTGTTCTGGAAACTCACCGTCCTGCTGGTGGGCTTCTGCCTGTTGATGATCGGCCTGAGCTACAGTTGGGGCCGGCACATGGAAACCCAGGATGCCTTCCTGTCCGAGCCGGCGCGGCAGGTCCTGCGCGGTTAC
>NZ_NIBE01000084.1:0-684 GCF_002205115.1 Pseudomonas sp. DrBHI1 | reverse complement strand
CGCCGACCTGAGCGCAGGCCAGGCCCAGCGCCTGACCCGCCTGCGTGGCGTCGACTGGCCCATGAGTCGGCGTACCATCGGCCAGCCCTGGTTGCGCCTGCCGTTCCCCGGCGCGCCGGAGCAGGGCATGTTGGTGATCGAGCTGCCGGAGCGCTTCAACCCCGGCCAATACCGGTTGTTCTGGCGCATTGTCACCAACGGCATCATCCCCGGGCTGTTCACCTTGCTGCTGTGCGTCGGCCTGTACCGCATGCTGATCGTGCCGCTCAACCAACTGCGTGAGCAGGCCAATGCCTGGCGTGCCGACCAGTTGGCGGCGCGCCTGGACTCGCGCACCACTCGGCGCAAGGACGAACTGGGCGAACTGGCCCGCGCCTTCGACCAGATGGCCGAACGCCTGCAGGGTACCGTGGCCCTGCAGCAGCAGTTGCTGCGCGACCTGTCCCACGAGCTGCGCACGCCGCTCAGCCGCCTGCGCGTGGCCTGCGATGGCGAGACCGACCTGCAGCGCCTGCGCGAACGCCTGCACCGTGAGGTGGATGGCATGCAGCAACTGGTCGAGGACACCTTGCAACTGGCCTGGCAGGACGCCGAGCGCGCGCCGGTAAACCTCGAGCCGATCCAGGTGGCGGCGCTGTGGGATCTGCTCAGCGAGAACGCCTGCTATGAAAGCGGCTGGGCGCC
>NZ_NIBE01000083.1:4724-4983 GCF_002205115.1 Pseudomonas sp. DrBHI1 | reverse complement strand
TTGACGGGCATCCATGCCCGTCACCTCCCTCCGCAAGTCCTGCGTTCGGCCTCCTGAAGTCGCGCAAGTTACGGGCGGCGCCTGAACTGGTGCAGCTGTCGCTAGTTTGAACTTAATTAATCTCTAGATCGCATCGCGGGGCAAGCCCGCTCCCACGCGATAGTCGTTGTTATATAGATCTCTGTATGAGCGGGCTTGCCCCGCGAAAGGGCCGGAACAGCCAATACATAACTAATGGTCAAAAAACTAACTTCGCGCT
>NZ_NIBE01000083.1:0-4580 GCF_002205115.1 Pseudomonas sp. DrBHI1 | reverse complement strand
CACCCCGCGACTGATCCGACAAGGGCACGCCCCCCTGGGCAACCTGCTCAGCCTGCTGCCGCTGCAGCGCCCACTGATCGCTACGTTCCTTGAGGCGATCAGCACCACCTTCCGCAAAAGCCGAACCCGCCGAGATCATTACTAAAAGTGCGAGCACAGATGCTAAGGATTTGTTCACCGGAAAACCTCCATTGATTGACCTTGAAACCGGCCACCCTGGCAGCCGGATCGAGGCAAGAATGGAGGCCACGGATTTTCCCAGGATTAACACACCCCGTTCAGTTGGCCAGCAACTGCTCGTGCACCCACCCCTGAGCCGTGAGCACCATGGATCGGGTTTCCTCCAGCGGTTTGGCCGAGCTGCTCGCCGCCAGCCCAAGCCCGGCGATGTTGGCCTGGACCGCCGCGTCACTGGCCCATACCGGCAGCTCGGTGACCTGGTAGCTGTAGGTCACCTGGGACTGCCGTCGGCCATTGTGCTCGACAGGTGCGCTGAAACCCTTGACGGCGGTGACTCGGGCCTTGCCGAAGCACAGCCCGCCGGTGCTGGCGCCGTTCGCCCTGGGCCGGGCGTCGGCCTTGTAGTAACGCCGGCCCTCGTCGGTCAGGTCATAGGCGTAGTAGATGTCAGTGCGCGCTGGTTGCCACAGGCGCTCCGGCACCTCCGTACGGGCGACTTCCCGCTCGCTGACCACCCCGACCCGGGCCAGGGCGTGCAAGGCCTTGTTGGTGCCCTCCACATCGAAGTCACGGGTGCGGGTGGGGAAGGCACTGATCACGAAACAGTGCGGGTACCGGGTGTCGAGGTAGGCCTGGGCGGCCTGGCGCAGCTCGGCTTCGTCGGGCTGTTGGCCGTCCGAGCAGCCGACCAGGGTCGCCAGCAGTGCCAGCGGTATGATCTTCCTGTCCATTGTAAGGCTTCCTTGAGTTGCCAGTTGCAGGGTTGCGCGCCGGCCAGGCCGGCTGGTACAGGATTAGAACCCGCGGGCCAGAGCCCCCGCAATCATGGCAAGACGACATATCCTCGGCGCTGTGCGCTGTTTGGCAACGCTCGCGTTGCGCCAGTTCCGGCAAAATGCCGATGCTCATCCATACTCCTCGGGTCCGCTCCGGCACCTTCGGGCAGCCGTCAACGGACAGACCTGCAACGAGCACAGAGGAGCCGCCGATGGCCAAGGGCGAGGGGAAGAAACGCAAGGGTGACGCCACGGAGAAACTCGGACGCAAGACCTACGAGGCGCAGCTACGGCGGCTGCACGTCGAGCTGGTCAAGCTCCAGCAGTGGGTGGTGGAGAAGGGCCTGAAGGTGTGCATCGTCTTCGAGGGCCGTGATGGCGCCGGCAAGGGCGGCACCATCAAGGCCATCACCGAACGCGTGAGCCCGCGAGTGTTCCGCGTGGTGGCGCTGCCGGCGCCCACCGAGCGCGAGAAGACCCAGATGTACGCGCAGCGCTACCTGACCCACCTGCCGGCGGCGGGCGAGGTGGTGATCTTCGACCGCAGCTGGTACAACCGCGCTGGGGTGGAACGGGTGATGGGCTTTTGCAGCGACGAGCAGGCCCACAAGTTCCTCACCGTGGTGCCGATGTTCGAGCGGATGATGGTCGAGTCGGGGATCATCCTCATCAAGTACTGGCTCGAAGTCAGCGCCGAGGAACAGACCCGCCGCCTGCAGGACCGCATCAGCGACGGTCGCAAACTGTGGAAGCTGTCGCCGATGGACGTCAAGTCCTACACCCGCTGGGACGACTACACCCGTGCCCGCGATGACATGTTCGCCGCCTCCGACTCATCCTGGGCACCGTGGTACCTGGCGCGCTCGGAGGACAAGCGCAAGGCGCGGCTGAACATCATCAGCCACCTGTTGCAGCAGATCCCTTACAAGGACCTCAGCCAAGAGCACAAGGTGTCGCTGCCCAAGCGCGGCAAGATCGGCAAGTACAAGGCGCGGCCTTATCCGTTCAAGATGGTGGCGGAGCGGTTCTGATGCCGCCGATCACTGCGCCTGGCGGGTATCGATGCTCACCACCACCGACATCCCCGGCCGCAGTTGCCTGGCCTCGGGCTGATCGTCATCGACGGTGATCCGCACCGGGATGCGCTGGGCGATCTTGACGAAGTTGCCGGTGGCGTTGTCGGCCTGCAGCAGGGCGAATTCGGAACCGGTGGCCGGCGAGATCTGCTGCACATGGCCGCGCAGCTTCAGGTGGTTGAGCGCATCGACGGTGAAGGAGGCGGGCTGGCCGATGCGTACGTTGGCCATCTGCGTTTCCTTCAGGTTGGCGATCACCCACAAGGTGTCCGGCACCAGCGCCATCAACTGCGCGCCGGGGTTGACGTAGGCGCCCAGGCGGGTGCCGATCTGCCCCAACTGGCCGTCGCGCGGCGCCTTGACCCGAGTGTTGTCCAGGTCGATGCGGGCCAGCTCCACGGCGGCCTTGGCATTCTCCACCGAAGCCTGCAGCGCAGCGCGGTTGACGATCACCGTCTCGCGATCCTGGCGGGCGATTTCCAGCGCGGCCCTGGCCTGGGCCAGGCTGGCGACGGCGGCGGCATGGCTGGCGCGGCTCAGGTCCAGTTCGCGGCGTGACACCGAGCCATCGCTGACCAGCGCCTGGTTGCGCTGCAGGTCGGCCTTGGCCTTTTCGGCCTGGGCTGCCGCGTCGCTGATCGCGGCCTGGCGCTGGGCGATGCCGGCCTCGGCGCTGTTGCGTTGCTGCAGGTTGTTGGCCAGCGCCGCTTCCTGCTGTTTGAGCTGGGCGATGGACTGGGCCAGGCGCTGGGTGTAGATGCGGTCGTCCAGGCGTACCAGAAGGTCGCCCTGCTTGACGAACTGGAAGTCGTGCACCGGCACCTCGACGATATAGCCGCCCAGCTGTGGCCCGATGATCGTCACCTGGCCGCGCACCAGGGCGTTCTCGGTGCTCTCGATGGCACTGCTGAACGGTGGCAGGCGCCAGGCGTAGAGCACCAGCAGGATACCGGCCAGGGCCACGGCGGCGAAGCTCAGCGACGACAGCAGGCGCACCCGCCGGGTGCGCGCCGGGCTGGTCGGTTCGCTGGGCGGCGGCGTGCCTTCCGGGGTTTCGGCGAGGGCGGTGGTGGTGGTCGTTGGCGTCTCTTGGGTCATCGGCTTGAAGCACCGCTGGTGGAGTGGCTGTAGCGCAGGTACAGGCTGCGAATGAAGATCCAGATCATGGTCAGGATAGCGATGGTACCGATCAGCATGAACACATCGTTGTAGGCCAGCACGTTGGCCTCCCGGGTCGAGGCGTTGGCCAGCAGGCGCATGCCGGCCTCGTTGCGCAGCGCCGGGTCGGCCAATACCCCGGCGTAACCGGCGCCACCGCCCTGCACGCGGGCGCTGACCAGGGGTTCCAGGGCGCTCAGGCGGTCAATCAACTGGCTGGAATGAAACTTCTCGCGCACGGTCTGGAAGGTGCCCAGCAACGCCGAGCCAATCAGTCCGCCGAGGTTGTTGCAGATACCGAACAGCACCGAGAAGCTCACCAGGTTGCGCGGGTTGGCGCGCACATGGCCGATGCCCAGCGCCATCGACGGGCCGACGAAGAAGGTGCTGCCGAAGGCCAGCAGGAACTGGCTGAGGTACATCTGCGCCGGACGGGTCAGGTTGCTCGAGGTGCTGTCCATGAAGGCGCCGGTGGCCATGGCGGCCAGGGAGATGAACAGCGGTAGCACCAGGTGCTGGGGGGTGATGGTCAGGGCGCTGGTGGCCAGCCCGGTGACCGCGCCCAACAGCATCACCGCGTACAGCGCGCGCATCTGCTCGTTGCCCATGTTCAGCGCCTGGAGAAACCCCACGGCGCCGGTGGACTGCTCGGAGATCACCATGCGGATCAGGACCACGCACAGGGCCAGGCGGATGATCGCGCCGCTGCCCAGCCAGCGGGTCATCAGCAACGGGTTGCTGCGGTTGTGCTCGATGGCCAGGCCGGAGAGGATCAGGGCGATGGCGGCGGCCAGGGCGACGCCGATCCACGGCGCGTCCAGCCACCAGTCGATGCGTCCCAGCGACAGCGCCGCGCAGAGCAGGGCGGTGCCGCTGGCCATCAGGGTGAAGGTGAGGAAATCCAGGGGTTCGAAGGTCTTGAAGCGATCACCGGGGGGCAGTTTGAGCAGCAGCACGCAGCCCAGCGCGGTCAGGGCCAGGCCCAGCTCGAACAGGTACAGTCCGCGCCACTCGGCGATCTGCAGCAGGTCTTCGGAGAATACCCGGGCCAGTGGCACCGCCAGCTGCGAGGCGCCCAAACCCAGGACCATCGCCTTGAGCCGCCACTGCGCGGGGAAGGCCTGGATCATGTAGTACAGGCCCAGCGAATTCAGCGCTGCGCCGACCATGCCATGGGCGGCGCGCACGGCGATGGCCGAGTTGAGGTCGTTGACGAACAGGTGGGCGAGGGTGACCAGGGCATAAAGCATCAGGAACACCTCGGTGAACGCGCGCAGGCCGAACTCCTGGCGGAACTTTACCAGCAGCAGGTTCATCGACACGTTGGTCATCACGAAGGCGGCCGGCAACCAGGCCATTTCAGCGCTGGTGGCCCCCAGCGCGCCCTGCA
>NZ_NIBE01000082.1:0-862 GCF_002205115.1 Pseudomonas sp. DrBHI1 | reverse complement strand
ATTGAAGCAAGCCATCCATTCCATCTGATGAACAGTATTGCAAAAAATGGGGTGACCATAGATTGGTCTTGGCCAAAGTAACCAAAGCCGTTGCGCTCCATTCATCCGGCCCTGCGCTTCGCTCCGGGTTCCCTCACTCCGGCCTTGCTCCCGGGAGGGCCGCGCTGCAGGGCCCATCCTGGGCCCCAGCGCTTGACGGGCATCCATGGCCGTCACCTCCCTCCGCAAGACCTCCGTTCGGCCTCCTGAAGTCGCGAAGTTACGGGCGGCGCCTGGGTTGGCGCAGCTGTCGCTAGTTGCAGCTTAATTAATCTTTCGATCGCATCGCGGGGCAAGCCCGCTCCCACCCAACAGTCGACGTTATATATAATCCTGTAGGAGCGGGCTCGCCCCGCGGAAGGGCTGGAATAGCCAATGCATAATGAACTGTAAAACAACTAACTTCGCATTTCTTGCTCTTGCTCTTGCTCTTGCTCTTGCTCTTGCTCTTGCTCTTGCTTCTAAGCGCGCGATAGTCCAGGCGCCGCCAATTGCGACTTCAGGAGGCCGAGCGGAGTTCTTGCGGAGGGAGGTGACGGCCATGGATGGCCGTCAAGCGCTGCGCCCCAGGATGGGGCGTTCAGCGCGGTCCTCCCGGGAGCAAGAACGGAGCGAGGGAACCCCGAAGCGAAGCGTAGGGGCCGGATGAACGGAGCGGAACGGTTTTGCCTACTTTTGCCAAGACAAAAGTAGGCCGCCGTAAGGGCGGAAAGGTGACTAAATGTCGTTATCTTCGAGGGTGTCAGAAATTTTGTGTTCGGGCATAACATGAGTAAGAGGTGCATGTATGCCAACCAAAAAGAAACCCTTGCGTGACCTGCCC
>NZ_NIBE01000081.1:0-3480 GCF_002205115.1 Pseudomonas sp. DrBHI1 | reverse complement strand
GCGAGGGAGGGAGTCGTGGGAGCGGCGCACTACCGCTCCCACGGGGTTTTACTTGGCGGTTACCGTTTCTGATGCTTGCTCTTGCGACAGGCTATACACATAGGCCGCCAGCAGGTGGACCTTGTCGTTGCCCTGGATGTCGTGCTGCGCCGGCATCTGGCCCTGACGGCCGTAACGGATGGTCTGCTGCAGCTGGGCGAAGCTCGAGCCGTAGATGAACGCCTGCGGATGGGTCAGGTTCGGCGCGCCCATGGCCGGGGTGCCCTTGCCTTCAGGCCCGTGGCAGGCCACGCAGTTAGTGGCGAAGATTTCCTGGCCCTTGGCCGGGTCGGCCTTGACGCCTTCCGGCAGGCTGCGGCCATCGAGGTTGGTCAGCACGAAGGCTGCCACATCGGCCACGCCCTGCTCGCCGATCACCGTGGACCAGCCCGGCATGACGCCGTGGCGGCCGTTCATGATCGAGGCCTTGATGGTCTCCGGCTCGCCACCCCAGCGCCAGTCGTTGTCGGTCAGGTTGGGGAAGCCGTAGGAGCCCTTGGCGTCGGAGCCGTGGCACACCGAGCAGTTGGAGGCGAACAGCCGGCTGCCCATCTTCAACGCCTGTGGATCCTTGGCCACTTCCTCAACCGGCATGGCGGCATACTTGGCGAAGATCGGGCCGAACTTGGCGTCGGCCTTGTCCATCTCTTTCTGCCACTCGTCCACCTGGGTCCAGCCATTCTCGTAGCCAGGCAGGATGCCTTTCCAATTGCCCAGGCCCGGGTAGAGGATCAGGTAGCCGACCGAGAACACCAGGGTGCCGACGAACAGCCAGAACCACCACTTGGGCAGCGGGTTGTCGTACTCCTCGATGCCGTCGAAGCTGTGGCCCATGGTCTGGTCGGTGGTGTCGCTGCTCTGGCCTTTTCGGGTGGCGAGCAGCAGCCAGGTCAGGCCGATCAGGCTGCCGATGGTCAGTACGCTGATGTACGTACTCCAGAAGGTGGTCATTGCTGGGTACTCCTCAATACGGCAGGTTCCTGCCCGGCGGGGGGCAGGCGGTCGTCGACGAAGGGCAGCAGGCGCGCTTCGGCGAAATCACGGTCGCGGCGACGGTTGAACACCCAGAGCGACAGGCCGATGAAGGCGATCATCACCACCAGGGTGCCCAGGCCGCGGATCATGCCGATGTCCATTTCCATCGCACTCACCTCTTGTTCTTGATCGCGGTGCCGAGCACCTGCAGGTAGGCGACCAGTGCGTCCATCTCGGTCTTGCCCTTGACCGCGTCCTTCGCGCCGGCGATGTCGTCGTCGCTGTAGGGCACGCCGAGGCCGCGCAGGACGCGCATCTTGACGTCGGTGTGGCTGTTGTCGACCTGCGCGGCCACCAGCCATGGGTATGACGGCATCTTCGATTCCGGTACCACGTTGCGCGGGTTGTACAGGTGCGCGCGGTGCCAGTCGTCCGAGTAGCGGCCGCCGACGCGGGCCAGGTCCGGACCGGTACGCTTGGAGCCCCACAGGAACGGATGGTCCCATACGCTCTCGCCGGCCACCGAGTAGTGGCCGTAGCGCTCGGTCTCGGCGCGGAATGGCCGGACCATCTGCGAGTGGCAGCCCACGCAGCCTTCGCGGATGTAGATGTCGCGGCCTTCGAGTTGCAGGGCGGTGTAGGGCTTCATGCCCTCGACCGGCTTGTTGGTGACGTCCTGGAAGAACAGCGGGACGATCTGGGTCAGGCCGCCGATGCTGACGGCGAATACCATCAGCAGGGCCATCAGGCCTATGTTTTTCTCAACGACTTCATGGTTCATCAGGCTCTACTCCTCAAGCCAGCTGGGCGTTGGCGGGGGCTTGCTCGGCGGCCGGGGCACGCACGGTGCGCCAGGTGTTCCAGGCCATCAGGAACATGCCGCTGAGGAAGATCGCGCCGCCGACGAAGCGCACGACGAAGCCTGGGTGGCTGGCCACCAGGGTTTCGACGAACGAGTAGGTCAGCGTGCCGTCGCTGTTGACCGCGCGCCACATCAGGCCCTGGGCGATGCCGTTGACCCACATCGAGGCGATGTAGAGCACGGTGCCGATGGTGGCCAGCCAGAAGTGCGCGTTGATCAGCCCAAGGCTGTACATGCGCTCTTTGCCGAACACTTTCGGGATGGTGTGGTACAGCGCGCCGATGGAGATCATCGCCACCCAGCCGAGGGCGCCGGCGTGGACGTGGCCGATGGTCCAGTCGGTGTAGTGGGAGAGGGCGTTGACCGTCTTGATGGCCATCATCGGGCCTTCGAAGGTGGACATGCCGTAGAACGCCAGCGAGACGACCAGGAAGCGCAGGATCGGGTCGCTGCGCAGCTTATGCCAGGCGCCCGAGAGGGTCATCATGCCGTTGATCATGCCGCCCCAGCTTGGCGCCAGCAGGATCAGCGACATGATCATGCCCAGCGACTGCGCCCAGTCCGGCAGCGCGGTGTAGTGCAGGTGGTGCGGGCCTGCCCAGATGTACAGGGTGATCAGGGCCCAGAAGTGGACGATCGACAGGCGATACGAATACACCGGGCGCTCGGCCTGCTTGGGCACGTAGTAGTACATCATCCCCAGGAAGCCGGCGGTCAGGAAGAAGCCCACGGCGTTGTGGCCGTACCACCACTGCACCATGGCATCGGTGGCGCCGGCGTACAGCGAGTAGGACTTGGTCAGGCTGACCGGTACTTCCAGGTTGTTGACGATGTGCAGGATCGCCACGGTGAGGATGAAGGCGCCGAAGAACCAGTTGCCCACGTAGATGTGCTTGGTGTTGCGCTTCATCAGCGTGCCGAAGAACACCACGGCATAGGCCACCCAGACGATGGTGATCAGGATGTCGATCGGCCATTCCAGTTCGGCGTATTCCTTGGTGCTGGTGTAGCCCAGCGGCAGGCTGATCGCCGCCAGCAGGATCACCAGTTGCCAGCCCCAGAAGGTGAACGCGGCCAGGCGTGGCGCGAACAGGGTGGTCTGGCAGGTGCGTTGCACCGAATAATAGGAGGTGGCGAACAGGGCACAGCCGCCGAAGGCGAAGATCACCGCGTTGGTGTGCAAGGGTCGCAGGCGGCCGAAGCTGGTCCACGGCAGGTCGAGGTTGAAGGCGGGCCAGGCGAGCTGGGCGGCGATGAAGACGCCGAGCCCCATCCCGACGATGCCCCACACCACCGTCATGATGGCGAATTGGCGGACCACCTGATAGTTGTAGGCGGTACTGCTGGTTGTGTTCATGTATGGGTTCCCATCCACGGTTATAGGCAGGCTAGACAGCGAGGCAAGCATGATTAATGGGCAAAGTGCCGGTATTGACGGGGATCAATGGGCGAAGATCGGAAATGTCCCAGGCTTGCGCTGCGATCCTCCGAAAATTCCGCAGGATCGTGGCATTTCCAGCTGCCTGATCCTGGCCCACGGCGCCGGTGCGCCAATGGACAGCGGGTTCATGGAGGACATGGCGCAAAGGCTGGCGGGGCAAGGG
>NZ_NIBE01000080.1:0-3297 GCF_002205115.1 Pseudomonas sp. DrBHI1 | reverse complement strand
TGGGCAGGTCACGCAAGGGTTTCTTTTTGGTTGGCATACATGCACCTCTTACTCATGTTATGCCCGAACACAAAATTTCTGACACCCTCCCAGATCATTCCGGTATCCCTTTCTCCCAAACCGCCCAATTCTTCAGAATCTCCTGCACCAGCGGATTGGCAGTCCGATAGAGATTCTCCAGCGCCGGAACAAAGCCACCCTGGTCGTCATACTTGAGCAGATTCTCAACCTCACTTCCCCCCGGCTCAGGCCGATCAAAGTCAGACCCCGCCCGCACCACCGCCACCCGCTGCACATCCACCAACCCTTCGCGACTGGCCCGCAGCAGCGCTTCATAGGTGGAGTTATCCTCCTGCTGGGTCGTGCAGTACTCCCCCTTGTTATCCGTCAGCAATCGAGTCCAGACCTCGGCCCGCTCACTCAGGCGCGTCCCGGAAAACCAGGTGTTGCCCGCCACGGTGTCACACCGGGTCACCACCGGCGGCTGGTTGGCCGGCGCCATCGGGTACCTGAGCCGCCAGGCCGCCGATTCCTTGCTCTCGCTCAGGCTCACCCCGTGTGACAGGGCATAGGCCTTGGCTTGCAGCTTCGGATTGAGTTCGAAGACCTCGGTCTTGTAGTCCAGCGGCGGCTTCTCGTTCGGGCCCTGGGTGTTGATCCCCAGGTAGCCCGTCGGCCAGTCCTTGGGCGCATCCCGCGAGTCCAGCTCCCACTGGGTGCCGAACTCCACCAGGTAATGGGCCCAGGCGGTGGTGCCGAGGGTCCCGTGCTTCGGGTTGATCCCGGCAATCCCCGCGACCAGGAAGTAGCTCTTGCGCAGGTCGAACTTCGGCGATAGCGCCAGTGCCAGGGTCGAGGCCGCGGCGTTGGTCTGGCCCATGCCGGTCACCAGCAAGCAGACGTCCTGGCTGTTGCAACGTATCACCGGATACTCCGCCGACAGGCCCGGTACACGCACTTCCTGCTCCAGCTCCAGGCGCTCGATCCAGTGCTGGGCCTCAGGTGCGAACAGGGTGATCAGCATCACCTTGGGCTTGATCGGCGGCGCAGCCGTCTCGCCGGCCTGGGCCGTCGAGGCGAGCAGGATGCCGCATGCCAGGCCCACGGCGAGGGAAAGACGATGCATCAGGTGCATGCGAGCCTCCATGGCGCAAGTGATCAGAACTGGTAGCCGACCCCGGCGTAATACCCCCAGCCATCGGACCGGCCGCGGAAATCGCCATCGCCGAAATTCAGCTGGCTGCCGTCCTGCCAGTGGCCGCCATTGTGGAAATGGCGGCCCACCAGGGTGAAGCGCAGGTGGGTGAAGGCGTACAGCAATACGTTGGTGGATACCGTGGCATTGGCCGTGCGGTTGGGGTTGTCCTTGTGCAGATCCGAGCCGAAATCGAAGTTGGTGAAGCCGATATAGGTCAGCGAGGCGCCGTTGTCGAACTTGCCGAGGGGCACGATGTACTTGAGCTGGGCCCGGTAGCCGTCCCACGAGTACTCGTTGCTGGCGCCATAGTTTTCCCACTGGTAGCGGCCATAGAAGTTGGCCGACAGGTTGACCCGCGAATGGGTGTCGATGTCGGTGCCCAGGCCGCTGTACAGGGTGTTGGCGCGGTTGGCGCTGTTGCTGCCGTGGTCGTAGATCCAGTCGAAGGCTACGTACCACTCCTTGAACGGGCCGACGGCCAGGCTGCGGCCGGCCAGGTAGTCGATGGAGATCCGTGGCTCGTGCTCCATGAACAGCGGCGAGCCGTGGTCCCACGCGCCTTTGTCATGGCTGTTGCCGATGTCGAGGATCTTCGGGATGTCGATGTAGCCGTACAGCTCGAACGGCCCCTTGCGGCCGAAGTACTCGTATTCCAGGTAGATATCGTCGACCGGGCGGGGGCCGAAACTGATGTCCTTGGTGCCGATCAGGGTGAAGTTCTGGTTGTACCAGTCCGACAGGTAAGGGCCGGCTTTTACCGGCGCGGCGGCGGGGCTCAGGGCCTCGCCTTGGGCTGACTCGTTGGAGGCAGTGTCCAGGGCGTGGCTGGTGGTGCTGAGTAGTCCCGTAACAGCGCCCAGTAGCAGGGAGGCAGCCAGGGAGGAGCGAGCCGCTGGGCGCAGGGATGCAGGTTGACGCATTGAAAGTCCTTGTTCATGCGGTGGTAGCCCAAAAAGGCTGAGGTGAGCGAAAGCTTCGGCGATTGTTCGCTTAATTGTTTTGAGCAAACGTTTGCATACTCTGTACCAACCTGCCAGAGGTCTTTCAAATAAAGCTGAATTCGGGGTGTTAGCTGACCTTTCGGTTAAAAAGATGCACGGAAAATGGGCGTGGGATGGAGGCAGTTACACGCAAGGGGCTGCGCGGTAATGGGTGGTCGATTGAACGCGGGTGGTTTAAGCGATGGGCTTGCGGCGCCTCATCAGAAGGACCAGCCGCAACTCCATCGTCATCTTGCTGGCATCACTTCACTGCAGGGTCTCGGGCTTCATCCCTTGGGAGGCGTCCTTCAATCCCTGTTCCATCCGCCCGATCACCTGCGCCAGTATCGCCGCTCTTTCCAGCTCTCCCGCCGCCTTCATCCGTGCATGATCCCGCCGTAGGTTCAGTAGGCATTTCTGCAGTCCAAGTGCCGAGCTGTCGTAGTTGTCCATGTCGTTCTCACAAGCCGTGGGCATCCGTGCCGTTGTAGGAAAGGCTCGACGGTATCAGGTCAATTCCCCAGCCAATACTGATTATTCATACACTGGCTCACAAATCCGTTGAAACGTCCTACAGCGATAAAAGAGACATCTCACAGAGTGATTTGGGTGGGTGTTTCTGCATGCTTCCGCTCACTTCGCGGCAGGCCCCGGCGTACAGGGCCTGGCTCGAAACAGATGGGGCGCAGAGGTCATTCGTGCACCCCGTCTCCCTTCGAGGCCTGCCGAAACGATATGTTGCAATTACCCTTACAGATGCTCGGCATCCAACACTGCATTGACGAACGCTTCGGGCGATTCCTGCGGCCGGTTGTGGCCGATACCACCGCTCACCAGGTGATAGGCGTACTTGCCGGTGAAGCGCTTGGCGTAGGCCTCGGCCAATGGGTGCGGTGCGCCGTTGGCATCCGAAGGAAGTGGCCTGGCGAGCTGCGGCACGCGTGCGGGTTTCCTCGGCCTGGCCTGGGGAGGCGGCCAGCAGGGCCAGAGGAGCACGGCGCAGGCGAGCAGGGCTGAGCGGTTGATGCGGTTGGCGGTGGCGAACATGGTGCATCTCCTTGGCGGGCCATCGGTGTGGGCTGGATGGCGTGTAGTTAAGGCGGTGGCTGTGTCCGGGGG
>NZ_NIBE01000079.1:36049-36790 GCF_002205115.1 Pseudomonas sp. DrBHI1 | reverse complement strand
GCCGCCGACCCCGCCTATCCCCTGCGCGGCCAACTGCGCAGCGCGGCAGCGCCCTACGCCGAGGAAACGCTTGGCGGCGGCCCCGCGCCGGGCGAGGCCTGGGTCGAGCCGCGCCTGCTCGCGGCGCTGGGCCTGGCCATCGGCGACAGCATCGACGTGGGCATGAAGACGCTGCGCATGAGCCGCGTACTGACCTACGAACCCGACCGCGCCAACAATTTCTACAGCCTCACGCCACGGGTGCTGATGAACCTCGCCGACCTCGACGCCACGGGCGTGATTCAGCCCGGCAGCCGGGTCAGCTACCGCGACCTGTGGCGCGGCGATCTCGACGCCCTGCAACAGTACCGGCAAACAGCGGAAAAAAACCTGGCAGCCAACCAGCGCCTGCTCGACACCCGTGACGGCAACCGGCAGATCGGCGGCGCCCTGGGCAAGGCCGAACGCTACCTGAACATGGCCAGCCTGGTGGCGGTGCTGCTGGCCGGCGTCGCCGTGGCCCTCTCGGCCAGCCGCTACGCCGCGCGGCGCCTGGACGCCAGCGCCCTGCTGCGCTGCCTGGGATTGTCCCGCCATCAGGCCCTCGGTCTCTTCAGCCTGCAACTGGCCATGCTCGGCGGCATCGCCGCGCTGGCCGGCGCCCTGCTCGGGTGGCTGGCGCAGCTTGGGCTGTTCCGTCTGCTGGAAGGCTTGCTACCCAGCCAGGTGCCACCCGGCGGCCTCACCCCGGCGCTGGCCGGC
>NZ_NIBE01000079.1:0-36026 GCF_002205115.1 Pseudomonas sp. DrBHI1 | reverse complement strand
CTGGTGTACGGCGCCGCCCTGCTCGCCCTGGGCCTGATCATGTGGCGCCTGAGCCTGGACCTGCTGCTGACCTTCGCCCTGCTCGGCGGCGGGCTGATCGCCGCCTTGCTGCTGGGTGGATTGCTGTTGCTCGGCCTGCGCAGCTTGCGCCGGCTGCTGGCCGGCGCGCCGCTGGCCTGGCGCCTGGGGCTCGGGCAGTTGCTGCGCCACCCGCTGGCCGCCGCCGGCCAGGCCCTGGCCTTCGGCCTGATCCTCCTGGCCATGGGCCTGGTCGCCCTGTTGCGGGCGGAACTGCTCGACACCTGGCAGGCGCAGTTGCCCAAGGACGCACCCAACCATTTCGCCTTGAACATCCTGCCCGACGAGCGCCAGCCGTTCGCCGAGCGCCTGGCCCAGATCAACGCCACCGCCGCGCCGCTGTACCCGGTGATCCCTGGCCGCCTGACCCATATCAACGAGCAGCCGGTGCGCCAGCGGGTCAGCAAGGACTCCACCGGCGAGCGCGCCATCCAGCGCGACCTCAGCCTGACCTGGGCCGCCGAGCTGCCCCAGGGCAACGCCCTGAGCGCGGGCCAATGGTGGCAACAGGCGCCCGCCAGCGATGACGTGCCTGGGGTTTCCGTGGAGGCGGAACTGGCGCAGAGCCTGCACCTGCAACTGGGTGACCTGCTGACATTCGATATCGGCGGCCAGCAGCGCCAGGCCCGGGTCAGCAGCCTGCGCAGCGTGCACTGGGACAGTTTCCAGCCCAACTTCTACATGATCTTCCAGCCAGGAACGCTACAAGGCCTGCCCACCACCTACCTCACCAGCTTCTATCTGGCACCGGGCCACGACCAGGAGATCGTCGCGCTGTCCCGCGCGTTCCCGGCGGTGACCGTGCTGCAGGTCGACGCGTTGCTGGCGCAACTGCGCAGCATCCTCGCCCAGGTCACCCTGGCGGTGGAGTACGTGCTGCTGTTCGTGCTGGCGGCTGGGCTGGCGGTGCTGTTCGCCGGCCTGCAGGCAACCCTCGACGAGCGCATCCGCCAGGGCGCCCTGCTGCGGGCGCTGGGGGCGGCGCGCCAGCTGCTGGTCAAGGCTAGGCGCATCGAGTTCGGCCTGCTCGGCGCGGCAAGCGGCGTGCTCGCGGCACTGGGTTGCGAGCTGATCACCTGGGCGCTGTACCGCTATGCCTTCGACCTGCACTGGGTACCCCATCCGTGGCTGCTGGCGCTGCCGCTGGCCGGGGCGGTGCTGGTGGGCGGAGCCGGGGTGATCGGTACACGTCGCGCGCTCAATGCCAGTCCGTTGGCGGTGTTGCGCGAGGGGTGAAGAAATGAAGCATTGCGAATGATCGAGGGTTTGCGCTTTTCCCTGTAGGAGCGGCCTTGTGTCGCGAAAGGGCCGCGCAGCGGCCCCAGCAATCGTTGCCTTGATGCTGATATCCCGGGGCCGCTATGCGGCCCTTTCGCGACACAAGGCCGCTCCTACAGGGATCGAGTATGGCCTTGAGTTCTGCGCCAGCTAGAGGTTGTAGCGGATGCTGTTCACATACCAGGTCGCCTCACCGGTGGGCGTGTGCACCACCACCTCGTCGCCCTCCTCCTTCTTGAGCAAGGCCCGGGCCATGGGTGAGTCGATGGAGATGTAGTCGTTGCGCCCGTGGATCTCGTCATAGCCGACGATGCGAAAACGCAGCTGCTCGCCGTCATCGTTCTCGATTTCCACCCAGGCACCGAAGAACACCTTGCCTTCCTGCTGGGGCGAGTACTCGACGACCTTGACGTCTTCCAGGCGCTTGCGCAGGTAGCGCACGCGGCGGTCGATCTCGCGCAGCAGCTTCTTGTTGTACTGGTAGTCGGCGTTCTCGCTGCGATCGCCCAGCGAGGCCGCCCAGGTGACCTTCTGGGTGATCTCCGGGCGATAGACCCGCCACAGGTGATCAAGCTCCTGCTTCAGCGCTGCATGGCCTTCGATGGTGATGATGTTGGTGCTCAACGACTGTCTCCTCAGTGCATCCGCGGCGGGACGACAGGCGCCCACCGGGAGACCGAGCTTAGCGAAAAACGGCTGGACGCGACACGCCGCTCAACGGCGGGTAATCAGGCCCTGGCGGGCAATGCGGGTGAGCTGGCCGATAACCTCGGCGGCCACTTCGGCCTCAGGCGCCTGAATCACGGCCAGGTCGAAGCGGTCGTTGCCGTACTGGTCGAGCTGTTCACAGCTGTCGGAGAACTGGATAAGGAAGGCACAGGCCTGGCCCTTGCGTCGGGAAAAGCCATCGAGATTGCGCAAAAGCGTGGGTTGATGCTGGCCGCCGAGCAGGATGCGCGGGGTACGGGAAGCCTGGTTCTTGGCCAGGGGGGGCAAGCAGACACTGGTACGTGGGCAACTCATGGAGTCTCTCTCCGCCTCGCTGTTCCCGCTGGGCAGCGGTGGGAGGCGTCACCGAACCAGCGCTTTAGCGGTATTTCGGATGACCCGTCGGGGCCTCTCCTGCGCCCCGCAAGTAGCTGTTTAAATCGGCGCAATCGGTATGCTAGAGGCTGACGCTTGAAGTTACAAGCGCTTGTGCAAAAGCAATCGCGGGGCCAGCCCACTCCCACACGCTTCGTGGGATTGGCCTGGCCCCGCGATTGCCGATCAGCGTGCGATCAGACGGTCCAGCGACAGCCGGCCCGCGCCCTCGATCAGCACCGCCACGGTACCGGCCATCAGCGCCAGGGCGAACTCATAACCGTTGTTGGACATGAACAGCCCGTTGCCGATGTGCACCGAGAAGATCGCCACCACCAGGGTCACGCTCAGCGCCAGCGCCGCCGGGCGGGCCAGCAGGCCGACCACCAGGGCCAGGCCGCCGAAGAACTCGGCGCTGCCGGACAGCAAGGCCATCAGGTAGCCCGGGGCCAGGCCGATGCTTTCCATCCACTGGCCGGTGCCTTCCAGGCCGTAGCCGCCGAACAGGCCGAACAGTTTCTGCGCGCCGTGGGCCATGAAGATGACGCCGACCAGGATACGCACGACGCTCAGGCCATAACCGGCGCGGGTAGTGAACAGGGCTTTGAGGGAGTTGTTCATGTTTGCTTCCTTGTTTGAGCAGGTGTGTGTTGGATGAGCGCCATCTTAATCAAATAATCGAATAAGAAAATCGCAATAATCGCGTAAAATCTATCGAATTATTAGATTTATCTAGCGCTTCGCCACACGCTCCAGGGAAGCCCGCTCGCGGTTGAACGCGAGGAAGTACTTGTTGACGCTATTGACGAAGTTCACCGGCCCCATGCCCACCTGCTCCATGGCGATGCGTTCGGTCTGGAAGAACCACTGGTTGCCATTGAGCCCACGCCGCCGGGCCTCGGCACGCATGGCCTGGACCCGCTCCGGCCCGAGGTTGTAGGCGGCCAGGATAAACGCCATGCGCTCACGCTCGTTGAGCTGGGGGCTGGCGAAGAACTTGCGGCGGATCAGCGCCAGGTAACGGGCGCTGGCCTGGACATTGCCGTCCACCGTGGCGGTGTTGCTCACTCCCACCCGCTGGGCCGCCGACGGGGTGATCTGCATCAGCCCGTGGGCGCCACCGGTGCCGCGCGCCTTGGGATCGAGGGTCGACTCCTTGAACGCCAGGGCGGCCAGGTTGAGCCAGTCGAACTGTTGGTCGCCACCGTGCTTCTGCAGCACCGAGCGCACCGACTCCAGACGCTGGCGGTCCCCGCGGGCCAGCGGGTTGTGCACCCTGTACTGGCGCCGGTAGATGCGCTCGAAGGCCGCGTCCTGGTTGTCCGGCGCGCGATAGGTGGCGAGGAAACGATCCACCGCCGCCTGCAGCATCGGGGCATCCTGGCGCACATACCAGCGCATGGCCTGGGGCTGGGCCAACTGCAGCTTGCTGTCCACCCGCAGACGCGGCATCACCCGCGCCCAGCGCTGGGCGATCGGCCGCTCAACTACTGTCAGCGGGTAGATACCGGCCTGGACCATTTCCAGCACATCCTCCACCGCCAGCGTCGGGTCGACCCACTCCACCTTGATCGGTGCCCGCTTGCGCAAGGCCAGCCGCTGGTTGATCGCCTGGATCGCCGCGCCCGCGGCACTGGCGGTGGTCAGGGCGACGGTACGCCCGGACAGCTGCTCGGGGCGGCTGTAGCCGCGCTCGCCCTTGCGCCCGACCAGTTGCAGAGGCACCTGGTCGACCACCGGGGCGCTGACGCCGACTCCGCGCACCACGCTCGGGTCGAGTAGCTCGCCGGGGGCGGCGAGATCACCCTCGCCGCGTTGCAAAGCCGCAAGCAGCTGCTCCTTGGCGCGGGGGATGATCTTCAGGGTGATTTCCTGGCCGTCGGCGACCCGGGCATTGAGGGCGTGTTCCAGGGCGCGCAGGCGATAGTACTCGACGCCCACCGGCTCGCCCTTGACCTCGCCGGAGCTGTTGCGGCTCTGGTTGACCAGCACCCGCAGCACCTTGCTCGAGCGGATCTGCGCCAGGTCGCGCGCCTGGCTGGCCGGCACATGCTGCTGCGGCCCGGCTTCGCCGGCAGCGACCGGCCCGGCGGCCAGCAGCCCGGACAGCAACAGGCACGTCAAAAAGGTTCGCAACATGGGGAAAAGGGTCCGAGAGCGGTTGGCGGGCACCATGGTGCTGTGATCGATCCGTGACAAATGACCGCAACAGACCACGGCAAACGTTTGAAGTTCTTGGTTTTTTCTCGATATCCCGGTTTTTGCTATGCTGGCCGCCCCCGCGGCACGAGGTAGCACCATGCAACTGATCGATATCGGCGTCAACCTGACCAACAGCAGTTTCCACGACCAGCAGGCCGCCATCGTCGAGCGCGCCGTGGAGGCCGGCGTGGCACAGATGGTCCTTACCGGCACCAGCCTGGAGGTCAGCGCCGAGGCCCTGAAACTGTGCCAGCACCTGGACGAACCCGGCCAGCGCCTGTTCAGCACCGCCGGCGTGCACCCTCACGACGCCAGCCACTGGAACAGCGGCAGCGAACGCCAGCTGCGCGAACTGCTCGCCCAGCCACGGGTGGTGGCCGTGGGCGAATGCGGCCTGGACTTCAATCGCGACTTCTCCCCACGCCCGGCCCAGGAAAAGGCCCTGGAAGCGCAGTTGGCGCTGGCGGTCGAGCTGCGCCTGCCGGTGTTCCTCCACGAGCGTGAGGCCAGCGAGCGCCTGCTGGCAATCCTCAAGGACTACCGCGACCAGTTGCCCGCCGCCGTGGTGCACTGCTTCACCGGCGAGCGCCAGGCGCTGTTCGCCTACCTCGACCAGGACCTGCACATCGGCATCACCGGCTGGATCTGCGACGAGCGCCGCGGCACCCACCTGCATCCCCTGGTCGGCAACATCCCCGAGGGTCGCCTGATGCTCGAAAGCGATGCGCCCTACCTGCTGCCCCGCAGCCTGCGGCCCAAGCCGAAGAACGGCCGCAACGAGCCGGCCTTCCTGCCCGAGGTGCTGCGCGAGGTGGCCCTGCATCGCCATGAAACCGCAGCGCACACCGCCGCCCACACCAGCGCCTGCGCCCGCGCGTTCTTTGGTCTGCCTGAGGTTTCTTGACGCATATCAACAAGGCCCCTGGCGTTGGCGGGCACAATGATGGCACCTTGCCAATAATGTTTCCGCCAACTCAGAGAAGACCTACCATGGGTGCCTGGCTTAGCAACGTTTCCCTCAAATACAAGTTCTGGGCCGTCAATGCCGTGGCCTTCGTCACCACCCTGCTGCTGGTGCTCTACGCGGTGTACCTGGAGCAACAGGCCCGCGCCACCGGCGCCCAGGCGCAAGCCCAGGCCCAGGCCGAACTGCTGGCGGCATGGCCCGCCGGGCAGGCCCTGCCCACCCAGGCCAACCTGATCACCTGGCGCAATGGGCAAACGCCGCAGTTCGCCGGCGAACCCCTCGAGGCCCTGCGCGATGGCCAGGGCTGGGTCGAACTGTCCGGTGCCTGGATCCTCGGCGACAACCCGCTGCGTGGCGCCCAGGTGCTGCGCCGGGGCGACCAGCAGCTCGCGGTAATCGCCCAGTCGCCGAGCCTGCGCCAGGTCTATTTCGATCGGTTCAGCAACTACGCCGTGTGCGTGCTGATCCTGATGCTGGCGATGCTCTGCGCTTCACAGTTGTTGATCCGTTTCCTGCTCAGCCAGCTCAACACCCTCAAGGATGTGATGCTGCACGTGGAGAAGACCGGCGACCTCTCGGCCCGGGTGCCCCTGGCCTGCGGCGACGAAGTCGGGCAGATGGCCGGCGCGTTCAACGCCATGCAGACCACCTACCACCGCGTGGTCAGCACCGTGGCGCGCACCGCCGCGCAGCTGGACTCCGGCGCCGCGCGCCTGGCCGGCAGCATGGATGAAGTGCGCCACGGCATGATCGGCCAGCAGAGCGAGACCGACCAGGCCGCCACCGCCATCAACGAAATGACCGCCACCGTCCACCATATCGCCCAGCATGCCGGCGCCACCCGCGACCTGTCGCAGACCGCCGACACCCTGGCCGGCAGCGGCCAGGCCGTGGTCAGCCGCGTGCAGGACTCGATTGCCGGGCTCTCCAGCGGTGTGCAGCAGACCGCCGAGATGATCCGCCAACTGGCCGACGACAGCCAGAAGATCAATGGCGTGGTCGGCGTCATCCACAGCATCGCCGAACAGACCAACCTGCTCGCCCTCAACGCCGCCATCGAGGCGGCCCGGGCCGGTGACCTGGGCCGGGGCTTTGCCGTGGTCGCCGACGAGGTGCGCAACCTTGCCAAGCGCGTGCAGACCTCCACCGACGAGATCACCACCATGGTCGCCGACCTGCAGGCCGGCACCCGCGACGCGGTGGATTTCATGCAGGAAAGCTCATTCAAGGCCGACGATTGCGTCAAGCAGGCCCGCGAGGCCGGCGAGGCCCTGGCCGAGATCACCAGCGCCGTGGCACAGATGCGCGAAAGCAACACCCAGATCGCCGTGGCCGCCGAGCAGCAGAGCCAGGTGGCCGAGGAGATGAACCGCGCCGTGGTCAGTATCCGCGACGTGACCGAGGAGACCGTGCAGCAGACCGTTGGCTCGGCCACCACCAGCAGTGAGCTGGCGACCCTCGCCGGCGAGCTGAACAAGGCGATCGGCCAGCTCAAGCTGTGACCGGCGCCGGCTATGGCCACCATAGCCAGCCTCGATTGGCCCCCGCCCGGGGGCCGCACTAAGCTTTGGACAAGCCCCAGAGGATCTGTCCATGAGCAAACGACTGCCCAATCTGCCCGCCTGGCAATGGCGCGGCTACCACCACAACCATCGCCACCCCGCCAATCTGGTGCTGCACCTGATCGCCGTGCCGCTGTTCATCCTGGGCGCGCTGCTGGTGTTGTCGGGGCTGTTTGGACTGGACCTGTCGCAGATCGCCGTGGGTATCATCGCCCTGGTGGCCGGGCTGGGCCTGCAACGCCAGGGGCACCGCCTGGAAGCCGAGCAACCCGAGCCGTTCACCGACCGCAAGGATGCCGTACAACGCCTGCTCACCGAGCAGTTCATCACCTTCCCGCGCTTCGTGCTGAGTGGTGCCTGGTGGCGGGCCTGGCGCGAGCGCCACAAGCACCGCCACTGACTGAAAACATCACCCGGCGTGGGAGCGGGCTTGCCCGGCGATTGGCTTGATGAAGATGGCTCAGGCGAACACAGTCACCGTCTGCCGGCTCAACGCCAGCAACTCCCCTTCAGACGTCCACAATGCCGCGGCCGCATGGCCATAGCCATCACGGGCATACTCGGTCTCGACCACATAGCGGCACCAGTCGAGGGTTGACAGCTGCGGCGTGGGCTGCACGAACTCGATGGTCCAGGTCAGCGTGCTGCCGGCGGCGGGCTGCTTGAGATAGGGAAGCAGACTGGGCGGCCAGGCATCGACCAATGCCAGCAGGTGCGCCACCCCGACCGGCTCCTCGGCGACATCGCGCAGGCGTACCCAGCCCCCCATATGGCGCGAGTCGTTGCCACTGAACGGCAGGCCGCCGACCGCCCAGCGAAACGCCACATGCTGCATGAACGCCGGTGTAATGCCCTTGATAAAGGGCAACTCCGGCGCCGCCTCCTGCAGCGGCTTCATCGGCATCGCGGCAGGCGCGTCGACCGCCACCACCGAAGGGCGACCAGCACCGAAGCTGCCCTGCACCAGGGTCACTACCTGGCCATCCTGCACGGCGCGCCCCAGCAAGGTGCTGACCGCCTTGCCCTCGCGCAGCACCTCCACCTCCAGGCTGATTGGCATATCCGGCGCCGCCGGGCCGACGAAGGTGATGGCCAGCGAACGCACCGGGCGGTCGTCGCCCAGCTTCTGGCGCATCGCTTCGTGCACCATTGCCGCCATCAGGCCGCCGAACACCGCGCGTCCCTGGGCCCAGCCGGCGGGTACGCTGATGGCCTCGGGGTGTGTGCGGGCGGCAGTCAGCAATTCTGTGAAGTTCATATGCCAGGGCTCCTGCGCAAAAAAGAACCGATAGTAACCAGCGATCACGCCAGCCACAGCCCGCATATCGGTCATTTGCCGGGACTAACGACGCGCCAGAGCCTTTTGCAGCGCTTCGAGGGTGAGGTCGGAACGCGCCTCGGCAGCATGCAGCTCATGCTCCCAGGCCACCTTGCAGCCGAGCAGGTCGCTGTGCTCGCGCACCTGCAGCAACCACTGTACGCGGTCGTGCCAGTCACCCAGGTCACCCTGGGCCGACTTGAGCAGGCGCTGCAGCTTGCTGCCGGCGTGTTCGAGTTGCGGGTAGGCCTGGTCGCCATAGCGCACCCGCTTGATCAGCAGGCGCAGGCGGTGGCGGTCGTGGCCAGGGTCCGACAGGGCCACCTGCAGCTTGTGCCATTGCTTGTGCAGGCGCTTGTCGATGCGCTGCCCCAGCTTCTGCGCCAACCCCTCACGGCCGGCGGCACGCAGGAACATCGGGAACGCATCGAGAATCGCCAGCACGCGATTGAGCTGGGCACTGGCCGCGACACTGGCATAGGTGCGCGCCCTGCCCTCCTGGCGACGCTGGCCTGCCTGCGCGTGCCCACGGCCGATCAGTTGCGCCGCCAGCACCTCGCGGTCACGCAGCGGCGTGGTCAGCGTGCCCAGCGCCCCGGCCGCCTGCTCGAGCTGTTCGACGCCCGGCAAGCCACGCAACGGCCGCAGCAGGCTGCGCAGACGCCGCAAGGTGATGCGCAGGTCGTGCAACGCCTCGCGGTCGGTGTCGGCGGCCAGGCGTTCGCGGCAGGCCAGCAGGCGCACCTGCAGCGCCAGAACCTGGCCGACCACATGATCGAGCATGGCGGACATGGGCAGCTCCTCGGTCAACGCCCGGCGCGGGATTCACGAATGTAGAAACGGGCCTTCTCGGCCTTGTGGGTACAGCCTTCGAAGCCTTCGAACTGCTGCTGGGTCTTGGCGCCGGTCAACAGCGACAGCGCCTTGGAATAACTCACGGTACCGGCAAAGCCTTCGGCCTTGGCCAGGTCCAGTTCCTTCCAGGCGGCATCGAGCTGGGTCGCGCAACTGTCACGATAGGCCGTCTTGCCCGCGCAGCCGACCAAGGCCAGGGCAATCAGAGGAAGGGTGATCCAGGCTTTCATCGGTAATACCTCGAGGGTGAAAAACTAAGGTGGCCGTTCGACGGCAAAGCAAACGAAAAGTGCCCTGCTCAGCGTAGCCCAGCACGGGCTACATTGAAGCACAGGTGGCAATGGGTGCATTGTTGGACCATGGTGGCACAGCCACAGGGGGAAAAGTCATGGGCAAACGCGTGGCATTGGTGCTGGGCTCCGGTGGCGCCCGAGGGTACGCGCACATCGGCGTGATCGAGGAAATCGAACGGCGCGGCTACGAGATCGGGTGCATCGCCGGCTGCTCGATGGGCGCTGTAATCGGTGGCATCTACGCCGCCGGCAAGCTCGACGAATACCGCAGTTGGATCGAGAGCCTGGACTACCTCGACGTGCTGCGCCTGGTGGACGTCAGCTTCCGCCTGGGAGCGATCCGCGGCGACAAGGTGTTCGGTCAGATCCGCAAGATCGTCGGCGAGATCAACATCGAGCAGTTGCGCATCCCCTACACGGCGGTCGCCACCGACCTCACCAACCAGCAGGAGATCTGGTTCCAGGAGGGCTGCCTGCACCAGGCCATGCGCGCCTCGGCGGCCATTCCCAGCCTGTTCACCCCCGTGGTGCAAGGCAACCGCATGCTGGTCGATGGCGGCATCCTCAACCCGCTGCCGATCGTGCCGGTGGTGTCCAGCCACTGCGACCTGATCATCGCCGTCAACCTCAACGCCACCAACCAGAAGCAGTACCAGCTGCCGGTGATCGAGCGCCCGGCGGCGTTCAAGATGCGCTTCGATGCCTTGATCAGTTCGCTCGGCTCGCGCCTGCCGTTTCGCCGCAAGCCGGCCGAACAACTGATTCGCCTGGAGCAGGAAATCACTGCCGAGGGACTGGCCAGTCCCAATCCGTGGCTCTCGGACAGCGCCGCCCCCGAGGGCCAGCAGCCGGCGGCTGCGCCGCAGAGCGAGGGAGCGCCGAAGTCGGCCACCGGGTCGTTCATCGTCGACAACGTCGGCCCTGCCTCCCTGCTCGACCTGATCAACCAGAGTTTCGAGGTGATGCAGACGTCACTGGCGCAATACAAGATCGCCGGCTATCCGCCGGATGTGCTGATCAACGTGCCCAAGCGCGTGTGCCGGTTCTTCGAGTTCTACAAGGCACCGGAGCTGATCGCCCTGGGGCGGGAGATTGCCCGGGATACGCTGGACAATCATGAGGGGGTTCAGCGATAGGTCTCTCTTCAGGCCGCGTGCAGTCCCTGAGGGAGATATGCGAAGGTCTTGATCATCGGAAACGAAACAGGCCGCATACGCGGCCTGTTTCGTGATCAGCGCGCCACTCAGTAGCGCGTGATGTCGGCACTGCCCTCAAGCAGCTTGCGATAGGCCGCGAAGTCCTGCGAACCGGCACGCGACGCGAGGTAGCGACGGATCTGCGCCTTCTCTTCGTCGGTGGCGGCGGCGCCCTCGTTGACGCCCTTGAGCTGCAGGACCACCAGGCTGCCGTCGCCCAGGACCACGCTGCCGTAGACCGGCTTGTCCTTGGACGCAGGCTTGCCGAGACGGAACACCGCCTGCAGCTCGGCCGGGTCGATACCGTCCTGGCCACGGGTGACCGCTTCGTGGACCTTCCAACCCTGACCTTCGGCCTTGGTCGAACCCTCGCGCAGGCCGGCGATCAGCTTGTCAGCCTTGGTCTTGAGCTCGGCAATCGCCTTCTCCTTGGCCAGGTGCTGGCTGATGTTCTTGGCCACGGCCTCCAGCGGCAGTTGCTCAGGCTTGCGATGCTCCTTGACGCGCAGTACCACCACGGTCTCCGGATCCAGCTCGATGGCGTTGCTGTTGGCGCCCTCTTCCAGCACCTGCTCGCTGAACGCGGCCTGGATCACCGCACGGTTGGCGGTGATGCCTTCACCACCCTCGCGACCGAAGGCTGCCGAGGTGTGTACCTTCAGGCCCAGGTCCTGGGCCGGCTGGGCCAGGTCGGAGGCTTCGAAGGCGGTATCCTCGAGCTGCTTGGTGGCCTCGACGAAGCGCTGCTCCACCTGCTGGGTCTTCAGCTCGTGGGTCAGCTTGTCCTTCAGGCTGGCGAAGCTCGGCACGTCCGGCGCCTGCACACCCAACAGCTTGATCAGGTGGTAGCCGAACTCGGTGCGCACGGGTGCGGACACCTGGTCCTTGTTCAGCTTGTACAGCGCGTCCTCGAAGGCCGGGTCGTACACGCCGGGGCCGGCGAAGCCGAGGTCGCCACCGGTATTGGCCGAACCCGGGTCCTGGGAGAATTCCTTGGCCAGCTTGGCGAAGTCCTCACCCTTGTCCAGGCGCTGCTGTATCTCTTCGATACGGGCCTTGGCCTTGGCATCGTCGGTCTTGTCGTTGACCTCGATCAGGATGTGCGCGGCATGGCGCTGCTCGCCAAGGTTGGCGATCTCCTTCTCATACAGGGCCTTGAGCTCGCCGTCATCGACCTTGACCTGGTCAAAGAAAGCCGACTTCTTCAGCTCAAGGTAGTCGATGACCACCTGGTCCGGGGTCATGAATTCCTTGGCGTGCTGGTCGTAGTGCGCCTTGACCTCCTCATCGCTCACCTTGACTGCGGCCGGGTCGGCCTTGAAGGTCTGCGAAGCGAAATCACGGGTCTGCTTCTCGAGGCGGGCGAAGGCCTCGACCTGCTTGTCGGTGACGAAGCTGCTACCGGCAAGGCCGGTGCGCAGCTGGCCGATCAGCATTTCCTGGGCGAGCATCTCGCGGAACTGCATGCGGCCGTAACCCATCTGGCGGATGACCGAGTCAAAGCGCTCGGCGCTGAACTTGCCATCGACCTGGAATTCAGGCGTCTGCAGGATCAGCTGATCCAGCGCGGCCTCGGAAAAAGCGAACTTGGCGTCTTCGGCACCCTGCAACAGCAGCTTGCGATCGATCAGCCCCTTGAGCGCGGCTTCGCGCAGCATCTTCTCGTCCAGCAGCGCAGGGTCGAAATCCTTGCCCAGCTGTTGCATCAGCTGGCGGCGCTGCATGTCCACGGCCTGACTCAGCTCGTTCTGGCTGATGGTCTGGCCGTTCACCTTGGCGGCGTCCTGGCTATGGCTGGCGGCCTGGAAAATGGCCTCGAAGCCGGTCAACGCCATCAACACGACGATAAGGCCGATGATGGTCTTGGCAATCCAACCTTGTGAATTGTCCCTGATATTCTGCAGCATGCGTCCCCCAGAAACGGCTGTACCACTGCGTCGACAACCGCGGAGCGTGGGTAGAATCCTGATAGAAGAAAGGCGCATCCAGTGGATGCGCCTTTTCGAAGCGAGCGTGCCAGCGGGAACGTTTGCGACCCGCCGTCACGCGGTCGGCCCTGACGATGCCCGGGCCGGCTGAAAGACGACTTAGTTGACGGCGTCTTTCAGGCCCTTGCCAGCCTTGAAGCCTGGAACCTTGGCGGCAGCGATCTTGATCGCCTTGCCGGTTTGCGGGTTACGGCCGGTGCGCTCGGCGCGCTCCTTGACCGAGAAGGTACCGAAACCTACCAGTACCACATCGTCACCTTGCTTCAGGGCGCCGGTGACGGATTCGATGACTGCGTCCAGCGCACGGCCGGCTACAGCTTTCGGGATGTCAGCAGATGCGGCGATAGCGTCAATCAGTTCCGACTTGTTCACTCTAAGTCCCCTTATTTCTCTATTGAGTTTGTTTCTAAGTATGTAATGAAAAGCTTATGAAACGAGCGCTGGGTGGCCTGTTGACACTGGCGTGCCGTTTTATAGCAAGGGCCGGAAAATACTGTCAACCAACGCCCCCCAGCGAAATACGTACTAGTGCGTGCTGATTCTTTCCTTAGCATCGCCGTCGCGCTTCTCATCTTTCGCGACAATCTCCGGAGCCACATCTGGCAAGGGCTCCGGGGCGTATTGCAGCGCAATTTGGAGGACTTCGTCAATCCATTTGACCGGTTTGATCTGAAGATCCTGTTTGATATTTTCCGGAATCTCCTTCAAGTCGCGAACATTCTCCTCGGGAATGATCACCGTCTTGATCCCACCGCGGTGTGCCGCCAGCAGTTTTTCCTTGAGGCCACCGATGGCCAGGACTTGGCCGCGCAGAGTGATCTCACCGGTCATCGCCACATCGGCGCGCACCGGGATCTGGGTCAGGGCCGACACCAGCGCGGTACACATGCCGATACCGGCACTCGGGCCGTCCTTGGGCGTGGCGCCTTCGGGCATATGGATGTGAACGTCGCGCTTCTCGTGGAAATCTGCAGCGATTCCCAGACTCTTGGCGCGGCTGCGCACCACCGTCTGCGCGGCGGTGATCGACTCGACCATGACGTCGCCGAGCGAGCCGGTCTTGATCAGTTGGCCCTTGCCCGGGATCACCACGGCCTCGATGGTCAGCAGTTCACCGCCCACCTGGGTCCAGGCAAGACCGGTGACCTGGCCGATCTGGTCCTGCTGCTCGGCCAGGCCATAACGGAACTTGCGCACGCCCAGCAGTTGCTCGAGCTGCTCGCCGCTGACCTTCACCTTCACCTGTTTGGCCCCGGTGTGCTCCTTGACCACCTTGCGGCAAACCTTGGCGATCTGGCGCTCCAGGCCACGCACGCCAGCTTCGCGGGTGTAGTAACGAATGATGTCGCGGATGGCCGATACCTCGACCTCCAGCTCGTCCTTCTTCAGGCCGTTGGCCTTGACCTGCTTGGGCACCAGGTACTTGACCGCGATGTTGATCTTCTCGTCCTCGGTGTAACCCGGCAAGCGGATGACTTCCATGCGGTCGAGCAGCGCCGGCGGGATGTTCATCGAGTTCGAGGTGCACAGGAACATCACATCCGAGAGGTCGTAGTCGACTTCCAGGTAGTGATCGTTGAAGTTGTGGTTCTGCTCGGGGTCAAGCACTTCCAGCAACGCCGAGGCCGGATCGCCGCGCATGTCGCTACCCATCTTGTCGATTTCGTCGAGCAGGAACAGCGGATTACGTACACCGACCTTGGTCATTTTCTGAATCAGACGACCGGGCATCGAGCCGATGTAGGTGCGGCGGTGGCCACGGATCTCGGCCTCGTCACGCACGCCGCCCAGGGCCATGCGCACGAACTTGCGGTTGGTGGCGGCGGCGATCGATTCGGCCAGCGAGGTCTTGCCCACGCCGGGCGGACCGACCAGGCACAGCACCGGACCGCGGATTTTCTTGACGCGTTTCTGTACGGCGAGGTACTCGAGAATGCGCTCCTTGACCTCTTCCAGGCCATAATGGTCGGCATCGAGGATCTCTTCGGCCTTGGCCAAATCCAGGCGTACCTTGCTCTGGGCCTTCCACGGCACCTGTACCAGCCAGTCGAGGTACGAACGCACCACGGTGGCCTCGGCCGACATCGGCGACATCTGCTTGAGCTTGTTCAGCTCGGCCTGGGCCTTGGCCAGGGCGTCTTTCGGCAGGCCGGCGGCGTCGATGCGCTTTTTCAGTTCCTCGACTTCGTTGTGGCCTTCGTCGCCATCGCCGAGCTCTTTCTGAATGGCCTTCATCTGCTCATTCAGGTAGTACTCGCGCTGGCTGCGCTCCATCTGCTTCTTCACCCGGCCACGGATACGCTTCTCGACCTGCAGCAGGTCGATCTCGGCGTCCAGCAGCGCCAGCACGTGTTCCACGCGGGCCTGCAGGTCGACGATCTCGAGGATCTCCTGCTTCTGCTCGATCTTCAGCGCCATGTGCGCGGCCATGGTGTCGACCAGGCGGCCTGGCTCCTCGATGCTGTTGAGCGAGGACAGCACTTCGGCCGGGACCTTCTTGCCCAACTGCACGTACTGCTCGAACTGCGACAGCAAGGTCCGCACGAACACTTCGGACTCGCGCTCGGCGGTCTCGGTTTCGTCGATCAGGCTGACTTCGGCGCGGATATGGCCGTCGACTTCGTTGAAACGTTCCACGGCGCCGCGCTGTTCACCCTCGACCAGCACCTTGACGGTGCCATCGGGCAGTTTGAGCAGTTGCAGCACGGTGGCGACGGTGCCGACGCGATACAGAGCGTCTTCGCCCGGATCATCGTCAGCCGGATTCTTCTGGGCCAGCAGGAGGATCTGCTTCTCGCCCGTCATCGCCGCCTCGAGGGCTTCGATGGACTTCTCACGCCCCACGAACAGTGGGATGACCATGTGCGGATAGACGACGACGTCGCGCAATGGCAAAAGAGGCAAGTCGAGGGTGGTCTTCATGATTTCGCCTCTACAGCGGCCTTGGTGGCCGGAAACCGTTGGAAATGGTGCTTGGGGCTAATGTGGGGGCAGGCCTGGCAAATTACAAGCGCCCAGGCCATGAAATGCAAAAAGGGGCCAAAAAGGCCCCTTCGTGCGTGCTGCCCCTTGCCCGATCAGGCGTCGGGGGCGGCCTTGGCCTGCGGCTCGCTGTTCTCGTAGATGAGCAGCGGCTGCGACGAGCCTTCGATGACGCTTTCGTCGATCACCACCTTGCTGACATCCTTCTGCGAAGGGATCTCGTACATGGTGTCGAGCAGCACGCCTTCGAGGATCGAACGCAGGCCACGGGCGCCGGTTTTGCGCTCCAGTGCCTTGCGCGCGACGGCCTTGAGTGCATCGCTGCGGAACTCGAGGTCGACGTCTTCCATCTCGAACAACTTGGCGTACTGTTTGGTCAGCGCGTTCTTCGGCTCGGTGAGGATCTGCATCAGCGCAGCCTCGTCCAGCTCGTCCAGGGTCGCGAGCACCGGCAGGCGGCCGACGAACTCCGGAATCAGGCCGAACTTGACCAGATCGTCCGGCTCGACCTCACGCAGCGACTCACCGACCTTCTTGCCCTCTTCCTTGCTGCGTACTTCGGCACTGAAGCCGATGCCGCCTTTGGTCGAGCGGTTCTGGATGACCTTTTCCAGGCCCGAGAAGGCGCCTCCGCAGATGAACAGGATATTGCGGGTATCGACCTGCAGGAACTCCTGTTGCGGGTGCTTGCGGCCCCCTTGCGGCGGCACGGAGGCCACGGTGCCTTCGATCAGCTTCAGCAGCGCCTGCTGCACGCCCTCGCCCGAAACGTCACGGGTGATGGACGGGTTGTCCGACTTGCGCGAGATCTTGTCGATCTCGTCGATGTAGACAATGCCCATCTGGGCCTTTTCCACATCGTAGTCGCACTTCTGCAGCAGCTTCTGAATGATGTTCTCGACGTCCTCACCGACATAACCAGCTTCAGTCAGGGTGGTGGCGTCGGCAATGGTGAACGGCACGTTCAACAGGCGCGCGAGCGTCTCGGCGAGCAGCGTCTTGCCCGAGCCGGTCGGCCCGATCAGCAGAATGTTGCTTTTGCCCAGTTCGACTTCGTCGCCTTTCTTGTCACGCTGGTTCAGGCGCTTGTAGTGGTTATACACCGCTACTGCCAGGACCTTTTTCGCGCGCTCCTGACCAATCACGTACTGGTCCAGGATGCCGCTGATTTCTTTCGGCGAGGGTAACTTGTGCGCGTTGCTCTCGGCCTGGGCTTCCTGCACCTCCTCACGGATGATGTCATTGCACAGGTCGACGCACTCGTCGCAGATAAATACCGAGGGGCCGGCAATCAATTTACGCACTTCATGCTGGCTTTTGCCGCAGAAGGAGCAGTAGAGCAATTTGCCGTTGTCCTCGCCGTTACGGGTGTCAGTCATTCGATCGATCCAATCCGGTAGGCTTGAAACACAAGATGAAGGCAATCGCTGGCTTTTTCAAGTCCGCGCTCGGGCGCAATCCGCGCCCGAACGCTCTGGCGTATTGCTTCAGGATGCCAGTTGCCGCTTGTCGTAGACCGAGTCGATCAGGCCGTACTCGGCCGCGCGCGCGGCGCTCATGAAGTTATCGCGCTCGGTGTCGCGCTTGATGGTCTCGAGGTCCTGACCGGTGTGATGGGCCAGCAACTCGTTCAGGCGCGCCTTGATGTTGAGGATTTCCTGGGCGTGGATCTCGATGTCGGTCGCCTGGCCCTGGAAGCCGCCCAACGGCTGGTGAATCATTACGCGCGAGTTGGGCAGGCAGTGGCGCTTGCCGGCGGCACCGGCCGCGAGCAGGAAAGCACCCATGCTGCAGGCCTGGCCGATGCAGATGGTCGAGACATCCGGCTTGATGAACTGCATGGTGTCGTAGATCGACATGCCGGCAGTTACCGAGCCGCCCGGGGAGTTGATATAGAGATGGATATCCTTGTCCGGGTTTTCCGCCTCAAGGAACAGCAGCTGCGCCACCACCAGGTTGGCCATGTAGTCTTCTACGGGGCCAACCAGGAAGATCACGCGCTCCTTCAGGAGGCGCGAATAGATGTCGTAGGCGCGTTCGCCACGGGCGGACTGCTCGATAACCATCGGGACCAGGCCGCCTGCGGCCTGGATGTCAGAGCTCTGCTGAATATAAGAATTGCGGGACATGTCCTGCACTCACTCCCAAATAGTCATGGCTTGAATACGCACAAGCCAGCGCGAAGGCTGGCTTGTGGGGGTTTCCTACGAGAGTAGCCTGTTACTCAGCGTCGGCAGCAGCCTGTGCTGGCTTGACGGCTTCTTCGTACGAGACCGATTTGTCAGTCACAGTCGCTTTCTGCAGGACAGTATCTACAACTTGCTCTTCCAGCACAACCGAACGGACTTCGTTCAGTTGCTGGTCGTTCTTGTAGTACCAGGCGATGACCTGCTCAGGCTCCTGGTAGGCCGAGGCCATCTCTTCGATGACTTCGCGAACCTTGGCTTCGTCCGGCTTCAGGTCGAACTGCTTGACCACTTCGGCGACGATCAGGCCCAGCACGACACGGCGCTTGGCTTGCTCTTCGAACAGTTCGGCTGGCAGTTGGTCAGGCTTGATGTTGCCACCGAACTGCTGGACGGCCTGCACGCGCAGACGATTGACTTCGTTTTCCAGCAGGGCCTTAGGCACGTCGACCGGGTTGGCGGCCAGCAGACCGTCCATGACCTGGTTCTTGACCTTGGCCTTGATGGCCTGGCGCAGTTCACGCTCCATGTTCTTGCGAACTTCGGCGCGGAAACCTTCCAGGGTCGATTCCTTGATGCCGAACTGGGCGAAGAAGGCTTCGTTCAGCTCAGGCAGCACAGGGGCGGAAACGCTGTTGACAGTGATGGTGAACTCGGCGGCCTTGCCGGCCAGATCCAGGTTCTGGTAGTCCTCTGGGAAGGTCACGCTGACCACGCGCTCTTCACCGGCCTTGGCGCCAACCAGGCCTTCTTCGAAGCCCGGGATCATGCGGCCGGAACCCAGCACCAGCTGGGTGCCCTTGGCCGAACCGCCGGCGAAGGCTTCGCCGTCGATCTTGCCAACGAAATCGATGTTGACCTGGTCATCGTTGGCAGCAGCGCGCTCGACGGCCTCGAAACGGGTGTTCTGCTTGCGCAGGACTTCCAGCATGTTGTCCAGGTCGGCGTCAGCCACTTCGGCGCTCAGGCGCTCGACGGCGATCGACTCGAAACCGGCAACGGTGAATTCAGGGAAGACTTCGAAGATGGCGACGAACTCGAGGTCCTTGCCTTTCTCGAACGATTTCGGCTCTACGGCAGGGGCGCCAGCCGGGTTCAGCTTCTGCTCGACAATGGCTTCGTAGAAGGAAGCCTGGACCAGGTCACCGAAAGCCTCTTGACGGGCATCGGCTTCGAAACGCTGGCGGATCACGCTCATCGGCACCTTGCCCGGACGGAAGCCGGCAACCTTGGCGCGCTTGGCAGTCTGCTGCAGACGCTTGTTGACTTCGTTCTCGACGCGCTCGGCCGGAACGGCGATGGTCATGCGGCGCTCGAGAGCGGAAGTGTTTTCAACAGAAACTTGCATGGATATTCCTCGTTGCACAGACGTTAGCCGGCGATAGCCCGACTCCAGAATCAAGGGCAAACATTCTAGTGACTCATCAAGCAGAAGTCACCCCACCCGGATTGTCGGCGGGCCGCGCCGGTCGATTTCCTTGAAAGGCCCGCCCGCCTTGGCGTCGAGCCTGTTTCAATCACGGCCGCGCAGGCCCTTGTGGCCCGCGCGATTGTAAAACCTTGTCAAACAAACAACAGCCAGAAAGATCGTCCGGCTTACTGCGGATCGAGGTCGTTGAACTGGCAGTATTCTTCCCAGGCCATGCCCAGCGCCTCGGCCACCTCGCGATGAGTCTCCAGGCGCATGGCCTGCAGTTGTTCCGGCGACTCGGCGATCAGTTGCAAGGCATACTCCCAGGGCTCGACGCCCTGCTCCTGAGCCGCATCCTCGAACGCCCACTCGATCTGCTGGGCCTGCTCGCGGGCATCCAGCTCGCGGATCTCCTCGAGCAGTTGCGGATTGGCCTCGGCGAAACGTTGCAGCGCCAGGGCCTGGCGCGCTTCTTTTGCAATCATCTGCGCTATTCCTCTGCCGGCATCTCGGCCAGCCCTTCAACCGGCTGAAATCTATCAGCTTTTATCGCTCCGCCACCAGTAGCCACAAGGCCCGTACGGCAGAAACGAAAAAGGCGCCCGATCATCCGATGCGGGCGCCTTCTTCAAATATGGGGTGGACGATGGGAATCGAACCCACGACAACCGGAATCACAATCCGGCGCTCTACCAACTGAGCTACGCCCACCATAATGCAGTGTTGCGGTACAGCCTTACAGAAACATGGTGCGGACGAAGAGACTCGAACTCTTACAGCTTGCGCCGCTGGAACCTAAATCCAGTGTGTCTACCAATTTCACCACGTCCGCATGAAACTCAAAAACAAAGGCGCCGGATCATTCAATCGAGGCGCCCCTGCAGAATCTGGGGTGGACGATGGGAATCGAACCCACGACAACCGGAATCACAATCCGGCGCTCTACCAACTGAGCTACGCCCACCATATTGCGGTACTGCTTACTTGCCCAGGCCTTAATGGCGCACCCGGCAGGACTCGAACCTGCGACCATCCGCTTAGAAGGCGGATGCTCTATCCAGCTGAGCTACGGGCGCTTAAGCTTACAGTCCAGCCGAACAAACGAACCGCTTATTCTGCCCGACTTTGCCAACCCGTGCCAGGCAGTGCCCGACAAGTGCGGCGAATCTTATAGGCGACCCTGCAGGTCGTCAACACCTTTCGCAAAAAAATTTAAATTATTGAAGGGGTTAGGGGATTTGCCCGACCACTCGCCTTTGCCCTTGGGCCGTGTCGTGCGAGAATGCGCGCTTCTTATATATGTTCCCTTCTCGATGGTTAATCACGCGTCTATGACTGCACACCTAATCGATGGCAAGGCGATCGCCGCCAACCTGCGCCAGCAGATCGCCCAACGTGTCGCCGAGCGCCGCCAGCAGGGCCTGCGCACGCCTGGCCTGGCGGTGATCCTGGTCGGTACCGACCCGGCCTCCCAAGTCTATGTCTCGCACAAGCGCAAGGACTGTGAAGAGGTCGGTTTCATCTCCCAGGCATTCGACCTGCCCAGCGAGACCACGCAGCAAGCCCTGACCGACCTGATCGATCGCCTCAACGATGACCCGGCCGTCGACGGTATCCTGCTGCAGCTGCCGCTGCCCGAGCACCTGGACGCCTCCCTGCTGCTCGAGCGCATCCGCCCGGACAAGGACGTGGACGGTTTCCACCCCTACAACATCGGCCGTCTGGCCCAGCGCATCCCGCTGCTGCGCCCGTGCACGCCGAAGGGCATCATGACCTTGCTGGAGAGCACCGGCCAGGACCTGTACGGCATGAACGCGGTGATCGTCGGCGCATCCAACATCGTCGGCCGGCCAATGGCCATGGAGCTGCTGCTGGCCGGCTGCACCGTCACCGTCTGCCACCGCTTCACCAAGGACCTGGCCGGCCACGTCGGCCGCGCCGACCTGGTGGTGGTCGCCGCCGGCAAGCCGGGCCTGGTCAAGGGTGAATGGGTCAAGGAAGGCGCCATCGTCATCGACGTCGGCATCAACCGCCAGGACGACGGCAAGCTGGTCGGCGACGTGGTCTACGAGACCGCCCTGCCCCGCGCCGGCTGGATCACCCCGGTGCCGGGCGGCGTAGGCCCGATGACCCGCGCCTGCCTGCTGGAGAACACCCTGTATGCGGCTGAAGAGCTGCACAAGTAGGTTGTTCCGGCAATGACGCAACGGCGCCTCTCGAGGCGCCGTTTTCGTTTGAATGCCCGTCTCCACGGAGCCACAGCCGATTCGGCTGGCAACCCATCCATTTCAGCTGGACCGGCTGCCCACCTCTCACGCTTCAGCCGGGATTGCCTCGCGATCCCCCTGACAATGGTCACACAGCCCACCCGTGGATGCGTGCCCAATGCAAACAACAAATACCGTCCTCATGATTCGCCCGGCGCGGTTCGCCTTCAACCCCGACACCGCCGCCAACAACCGCTTCCAGCAGGCGCCGTCGGACCCTCAGGCCGCCAGCGAAAAGGCCCTGGAAGAATTCGACGGCTACGTCGACACCCTGCGCCAGCATGGCGTCGATGTGCTGGTGGTGCAGGACACCCCTGAACCTCACACCCCCGACTCGATCTTCCCCAACAACTGGTGGAGCAGCCACGCCGACGGCAGCCTGGTGCTGTACCCGATGGAGGGCGAGAACCGCCGCCTGGAGCGCAGCAAGGGCGTGCTGGGCGTGCTGCGGGAGCGCTTCGCCATCCAGCGCACCATCGACCTGAGCCCGCTGGAACAGCAGAATCTGTTCCTCGAGGGTACCGGCAGCATGGTCCTGGACCGCGAACACCGCATCAGCTACGCCTGTCACTCCGGGCGCACCCACGAACACGCCCTGCGCCAGTTCGCCGAGCGCCTGGACTATCGCCTGTGCCTGTTCCACGCCGTGGACCGCCACCAGGCGCCGATCTACCACAGCAACGTAATGATGAACGTCGGCCGCCAGCTCGCCGTGGCCTGCCTCGACGCCCTGCCCCACCACGATGAACGCCGTGCCCTGGAGCATTCGCTGCGCGATACCGGCAAGCAGGTGCTGGCGCTGAACTTCGACCAGCTGGAGAACTTCGCCGGCAACATGCTCGAAGTCCACGACCGTGACGGCCGCTCCCTGCTGGTGATGTCTCGCAGCGCCTGGAATGCGCTCGACGCCGCCCAGCGCCGCCAGGTCGAGCGGCACAGCCATCCACTGGTGGTGAACATCGACCATATCGAACGCATCGGCGGCGGCAGCGCGCGCTGCATGCTCGCCGAAGTCCACCTGCCCTCGCGCCACTGACTCGACAAGGAAAATCATCATGACCCGCTACATCGACGTGCACGACCTCGCCCACCTGGTCAACCGCAAGGGATTGCCCACCTGCCTGGCCGAGATGGCCGAGTACATCCGCCAGGACTACCTGCGCTGGCATGACTTCGAGAAATGCCCGCGCCTGGCCAACCACTCGGCGGACGGGGTGATCGAGCTGATGCCGGTATCCGACGCCAACCTGTACGCCTTCAAGTACGTCAACGGCCACCCGAAGAACACCCATGACGGCCTGCTGACGGTCATGGCCTTCGGCGCCCTGGGCGATGTCGACACCGGCGCGCCGGTGCTGCTCAGCGAGATGACCCTGACCACCGCCATCCGCACCGCCGCCACCTCGGCCCTGGCCGCCCGCTACCTGGCGCGTCCGGACAGCAAGCGCATGGCGCTGATCGGCAACGGCTCGCAGAGCGAGTTCCAGGCCATCGCCTTCCATGCCTTGCTCGGCATCGAGGAAATCCGCCTGTTCGACATCGACCACAAGGCCTCGGCGAAACTCGCGGCCAACCTGGCCGGTTTCCCGCAACTGAAACTGATCATCGCCGACAGCGTGGCCGAGGCGGTGCGCGGCGCCGACATCGTCACCACGGTCACCGCCGACAAGGCCTACGCCACCATCCTCACCCCGCAGATGATCGAGCCGGGCATGCACCTCAATGCCGTGGGCGGCGACTGCCCGGGCAAGACCGAGCTGCACCGCGACATCGTCGAGCGGGCGCGGGTGATCGTCGAGTACGAACCGCAGAGCCGGATCGAGGGCGAGATCCAGCAGATGCCAGCGGACTCGCCGACCACCGAGTTCTGGCAGGTGGTCGAGGGGATCGCCGCCGGGCGCGAGAACGCCGCGCAGGTAACGCTGTTCGACTCGGTCGGCTTCGCCCTGGAGGACTACTCGGCGCTGCGCTATGTGCTGGATGTGGCCAGGGCGCTGGACATCGGGCGCGACATCGCGCTGGTGCCGCAGTTGGAGAACCCGAAGGACCTGTTTGCCCTGCTGCAGCCGAAAGTGGCGCAACGCAAAGCCAGCGCCGCCTGACCGGCTATACGCAACCCTGTGGGAGCGGCCTTGCCGAGGCGTCGGACCGGTCGGAAAGGGCTGCGCAGCGGCCCCAGGGTTTGAGCTACGCAGCCGATATTGCCGGGGCCGCTCTGCGGCCCTTTCCGACCGGTCCGACGCCTCGGCAAGGCCGCTCCAGGGCCCGCGTAAACAGCGACCGACAAGCATGGCAGCCTCTCGGCCTGACAGAAACCGCCGTCGCACTTCCATAAAACTTTGTCGCAGCAGCCGATTCGGCTGCAGAAAGAAACTTTACAGCCGAATCCGGCAGCCCATGCGCAGGCAAACGACACAAAAAACCTGTCTATCTCGCGCATTCTGAGCCCGACCCATGAGTCACCGACGGACCTACACGCGCTAATCGCCCTACTACCAATAACAACACCCAGGGACCCAAGACCATGCCCTCCATGCGAAAACGCCTCGGCGTGCTGCTGTTCTCGTTGTGCGCCACCACCCTCACCCAGGCCAAGGAGTGGACCGAGATCCGCTTCGGTGTCTTCCCCGAATACCCACCGTTCGAATCCGTCGCCGCCGATGGCAGCCTGCAAGGCTTCGACATCGACCTGGGCAATGCCATCTGCGCCAAGCTGCAGGTCAAGTGCACCTGGGTGCACAACGAATTCGACGGCATGATCCCCGCCCTGCGCGCGCGCAAGTTCGACGCCATCATGTCGTCCATGGCCGTGACCCCGGCGCGGCTGAAACAGATCGATTTCAGCAACCGCCTGTTCCTCAGCCCCACCTCGGTGATCGTGCGCAAGTCGGCCGACTTCGGCGACAGCGCCGAATCGCTCAAGGGCAAACAGGTCGGCGTGCTCCAGGGCTCGCTGCAGGAGGCCTACGCCCGCGCCGTGCTGGCGCCGCTGGGCGCGCAGGTCAAGGCCTACCAGAGCCAGGACCAGAACTACGCCGACCTGCTCAACGGCCGGCTCGACGCCACCGTCACCGACAAGCTCGAAGCCCAGTTGAACTTCCTCTCCAAGCCCGAGGGCGCCGACTTCAGGAGCGGTCCGGCGATCAAGGACCCGACCTTGCCGCTGGATATCGCCATGGGCCTGCGCAAGACCGACCCCGAGCTCAAGGCCCTGCTCGACAAGGGCATCGCCATGATCCACGCCGACGGCACCTACGCCGAGATCCAGAAGAAATACGTCGGCGACCTGGACATCTACAACGAGTGACCCGGCAGGCCGCCCCTCCCTGTGGGAGTGGGGCGGCCCCGCGATAGCCTCCCCGCGAGACCCCTCTCATGCACGACTTCCTCACAAGCGGCCTGCAAGGCTTCGGCCCGCTGCTGGCCCAAGGCACCTGGATGACCGTCAAGCTGGCCTTGCTGTCACTGGCGTTGAGCCTCGCGCTCGGCCTGATCGGCGCCAGCGCCAAGCTGTCACGGTCCCGGCTGCTGCGCTTGCCGGCCACCCTCTACACCACGCTGATCCGCAGCGTCCCTGACCTGGTGCTGATCCTGCTGATCTTCTACAGCATGCAGATCTGGCTCAACGACCTGACCGAGGCGCTGGGCTGGGACTATGTCGAGATCGATCCGTTCGGCGCCGGGGTCATCACCCTGGGCTTCATCTACGGCGCGTACTTCACCGAGAACTTTCGCGGCGCCATCCTCAGCGTGCCCGCCGGCCAGCTGGAGGCCGCCACGGCCTACGGCCTGAGCCGGGCGCAGCGGTTTCGGCTGGTGCTGTTCCCGCAACTGATGCGCTTCGCCCTGCCGGGGCTGGGCAACAACTGGCTGGTGCTGCTCAAGTCCACCGCGCTGGTGTCGATCATCGGCCTGGCCGACCTGGTCAAGGCCGCGCAGAACGCCGGCAAGAGCACCAACGACGTGTTGTTCTTCCTGTGCCTGGCGGGCCTGGTGTACCTGGTCATCACCACCTTGTCCAACCGCCTGCTCAAGCACCTGGAGCGGCGCTACAACATCGGCATCAAGGAGCTGGCGCGATGATCGAACTCCTTCAGGAATACGGCCTTGCTTACCTGTACCACGATGGCAGCGGCCTGTCGGGCCTGGCCATGACCCTCTGGCTGTTCCTGGCCAGCATGGTGCTGGGCTTCGCCCTGTCGCTGCCGCTGGCCCTGGCACGCACCTCACGCCACGCCTACCTGCGCCTGCCGGTGCAGCTGTACACCTTCGTGTTCCGCGGCACGCCGCTCTATATCCAGCTGCTGATCTGCTATACCGGGCTCTACGGCCTGCAAGTGGTGCGCGAGCATGCCCTGCTCGACCAGTTTTTCCGCAATGCGCTCAACTGCACCCTGCTGGCGTTCGTGCTCAACACCTGCGCCTACACCGTGGAGATCTTCGCCGGGGCCATCCGCAACCTGCCCGCCGGCGAATTGGAAGCGGCCCAGGCCTACGGTCTGCGCGGCTGGAGGCTCAACCTGTTCCTGGTCCTGCCGGCGGCCCTGCGCCGTTCGCTGCCGGCCTACAGCAACGAGTTGATCCTGATGCTGCACGCCACCTCGCTGGCCTTCACCGCCACCGTCGCCGACATCCTCAAGGTGGCCCGCGACGCCAACGCTGCGACCTTCCTGACCTTCCAGGCCTTCGGCGTCGCCGCCCTGCTGTACATGCTGCTGTCCTTCGCCCTGGTCGGCCTGTTCCGCGTGGCCGAACGTCGCTGGATGCGCTTCCTTGACCCTGCACGAGGCTGAACCCATGACCGCTACCGCACTGCCACTCACCACCTTCGAACAGGCCCCAAAGGCACGTGCCCATGCCGGCACCCTCAAGCTCAGCGTCGACGGCCTGCACAAGCACTACGGCGAGCACCAGGTGCTCAAGGGCGTCTCGCTGCAGGCGCGCAAGGGCGACGTGATCAGCCTGATCGGCGCCAGCGGCTCGGGCAAGAGCACCTTCCTGCGCTGCATCAATTTCCTCGAAAAGCCCAACGCCGGCAGCATCACCCTCGACGGCCAGACCCTCGACCTGAGCAAGGGCACTCCGCCAGCGGCCCAGCTGCAGAACCTGCGCACGCGCCTGGCCATGGTGTTCCAGCATTTCAACCTGTGGAGCCACCTGACGGTGCTGGAGAACATCTGCCTGGCGCCGCGCAAGGTGCTGGGCATCAGCGCCGGCGAAGCCGAGGCGCGGGCGCGCAAGTACCTGGACAAGGTCGGCCTGCCGGCCCGCGCCGCCGACCAGTACCCGGCGTTTCTCTCCGGCGGCCAGCAACAGCGCGTGGCCATCGCCCGGGCGCTGGCCATGGAGCCGGAGATCATCCTGTTCGACGAGCCCACCTCGGCGCTGGACCCCGAGCTGGTCGGCGAAGTGCTCAAGGTGATACAGACGCTCGCCGAGGAAGGACGTACCATGCTCATGGTCACCCATGAAATGGGGTTCGCCCGCCAGGTGTCGAGCCAGGTGCTGTTCCTGCACCAGGGCCTGGTCGAGGAAAGCGGCAGCGCCGAGATCCTCGACCGGCCACAGAGCGAGCGCCTGCGGCAGTTCCTCTCCAATCGTCTGAAGTGAAGTCACGCCGCCTATGGATAACAAGGCCATCACCCCCGCAGCTACACCGCTGGATCGCATCGACGAAGCGATCATCGACGTGCTGCGACACCAAGGAAGGATCACCTACGAGAAGCTCTCCACCCTCGTTCACCTGACCCCCAGGCCCTGCCTGGAACGGGTGCGCAAGCTGGAGCGGCGCGGGGTGATCCGCGGTTACGGGGCAATCATCGACCTGCAGCAGGTCTCCCCCGGGTTGTCGTTGCTGGTGCTGGTGGCCTTGTCCAACCAGAGCGGGCGCTCGGCGCAACGGGCCTTCGAGGCCACCGTGCGCGCCTGCCCGCAGGTCTACGAGTGCCAGCTGATCAGCGGGCACTTCGACTACAGCCTGCGTATGCGCTGCCGCGACATGGAGCACTACCGGGTGCTGACCGAGACCTGGATGAACAACGACGAGCTGCATATCGACAAGCTCGTGGCCCATCCGGAGCTGGCGGCGGTGAAGAGCACGGCGCCGCAGGCGTGAACAGGCACGGCCCCTGCAGGAATGGGTTAGTCCGTTCCTGCAGGGAGCAAGCTCAGCGCCACGCCTGTGGCTGCCGGTAGCCCGCCACCCACTGCGCCACCGCCTCCACCGGCATCGGCCGGGCAATGCCATAACCCTGGGCCAGTTCGCAGCCCAGCCCCATCAGCACCCTTCCGTGCTCGACAGTCTCCACGCCCTCGGCGATCACTTCGCGCCCGAACGCCCGCGCCAGGCCGATCACCGCGCCAGTAAGAGTCAGGTCGTCATGGTCATGAAGGATGTCGCGCACAAAGGACTTGTCGATCTTGATGGTCTGCGCCGGCAGGCGCTTGAGGTAGCTCAGCGAGGAATAGCCAGTACCGAAGTCGTCCAGCGAAAAACGCACGCCCAGGGCTCGACAGGCATCCAGGCAACGTCCGACCCGCGGCAGGTTGTCGATCGCCACCGATTCGACGATCTCCAGGTCCAGGCGCCCGGGCGACACCCCGGGATGACGCGCCAGCAGGCGCTCAAGGCGCTGGGCAAAGTCGCCGCGCTGCAGCTGGCGGGCGGCGATGTTGACGCTCAGTGACCAATCGCGCCCGGACAGTTGCCACTGCTGCAACTGGGTCAAGGCCTGGTCGATGACCCACTCGCCCAGCTCGACGATCAGGTCGGTCTGCTCCACGAAGGGCAGGAACTCCCCCGGCGGCACCGGCCCCTTGGATGGATGCATCCAGCGCAGCAAGGCCTCGAAGCCGATCACCTGACCGCTGCGCATGTTCACCTTGGGCTGGTAGTGCAGGCACAGTTCGCCCTGGCGCAGGGCCTGGCGCACCCGCGCCACGGTCTGGTGGGTGGCCTTGAGCTCGAGCTCCTGGGACACGTCGAACAGGTGGTAGCGGTTGCGTCCGCGCTGCTTGGCCACGTACATGGCCTGGTCGGCGTGGCGCACCAGGGTGTCGGCATCCTCGTCATCCTGCGGGAACAGGGTCACGCCGATGCTCGCGCTCAGGCTCAGCGACTGCTCGCGCACCACATAGGGCGCAGCTAGCGCCTGGAGGATACGCTGCAACGCGGCATGCAACTGCTGCGGGCCTTCGATATGGCGCAAGATCAGCACGAACTCGTCACCCGACAGCCGCGCCACCGCATCACCGCCACGCAGGATGTCCTGCAGGCGTTGGGCGACCTCCACCAACAGCAGGTCGCCGGTGGCATGGCCGTAGCCGTCGTTGACCGCCTTGAAGCCATCGAGGTCGAGCATGCATACCGCCAACGGAATACTTTCCCGCCGGGAGAACGCCAAGGCCTGGTTGAGCAGGTCGGACAGGTAGGCGCGGTTCGGCAGGCCGGTCAGCACGTCATGCCCCACCCGCCACTGCAGGGTGTGCAGCAACTGGCGCTTCTCGGTGACGTCGAAGCGGATCGACACGTATTTGCGCACCCGGCCGGTGTGCGGGTCGATCAGCGGCACCATGGTGCTGTCCACCCAGTACAGCGAACCGTCCTTGGCTCGGTTGCAGATCTCGCCTTTCCACACCCGGCCGGCGGCCAGGGCGCGCCACATTTCGAGGAAGAAAGTCGGCTCGTGCAGCCCGGAATTGAGGATGCGGTGGTTGGCTCCCAGCAGTTCCTCGCGACTGTAGCCGGAGATGCTGCAGAACTGCTGGTTGACGTAGGTGATGCAACCGCGCAGGTCGGTCTCGGAAAAGATCGCGGCCGCATCGACGGCCGCGCGGTAGTTGTCGTCCATAACCCTCGCAACCTAGCGGTTGAAGCGCTCCACCAGGGCGCGCAGCCCGGCGCACACTTGCTCCAGTTCTGCGCCGCGCACGGCTGCGGCATTGGCGCGGCGGGCGCTCTGCTGCACCGTGCCGGCCACACCGTTGATCTGCCGCGAGACATCCTCGGCCACGCTGGACTGCTCCTGCGAGGCCGCGGCCATCTGCTGGCTCATGTCGCTGATACGCTGCACCGCGTGCTGGATGCCCTGCAGCGCCTCCTGGGTCAAGGCAACCTGGGCCACACCCTGCTGCGCGCCCTCCAGGCCCTGGCTGGCGATGCTTACCGCCTGCTCGGCACCGCCGCGCAGGCTGTCGATGATCGACTGGATATGCAGGGTCGACTGACGGGTCTTGTCGGCCAGGGCGCGGACCTCGTCAGCGACCACCGCGAAGCCACGCCCCTGCTCGCCGGCGCGCGCCGCCTCGATGGCGGCGTTGAGCGCCAGCAGGTTGGTCTGCTCGGCGATGGCGCGGATCATTCCGGCTGCCTCGGCAATTGCACCGGTCTGACCGGCCAGGTCGTTGACCGCCTGGTTGATCTGCCCGACCGTGCCGGCCAGGCTCTGGATCGCCGCGCCGGTGGCGTCAGCCACCTGACTGCCCTGACCGGCCAGCAGGTGCGCGGTATGCGCCTGCTCGGCGGTCAGTTGCACGTGGCCGGCGACCTCGCCAATGGAAGCGGCCATCTCGGTCATGGCGGTGGCGGTGAGGTCAGTCTCGGCACGCTGTTCGAGCAGCGCCGACTCGGTACTGCGCGACAACCGTCCGGCATCCTGAGCGGCGCCGGCCATCTGCACCGCGAGGTCGCTCAGGCGGGTGAGCGCGGTCTTCAAGCGCGCCTCCTCGCTGACCAGGATCAGCTCCAGCTGCCCGGCGGCACCAGGCAGGTCGCTATAGGTCAAGGCCGCAACCGGGTCGCTGAAGGTGTTGTCCGCAACCTGGACGATGCGCCGCAAGTGGCGCCCCATGCGGCTTTGCGCCCACAGGCCGACGCCGGCGAACAGCGCCAGGGTCAGACCTTGGGCGGGCAGGTCCGGCAATACCTGGCCGGCGCCAATGGCGACGGCCCCCGCCAGCAGCGGCAACGCCATGGCCCGCCCCAGCAGGGCCAGGCGCCGGGTCGGCGATAGCGCCGCCTGGCCCTCACGCAGCCGGGCGTACAGGGCTTCGGCACGGGCCACCTGCTCGCGGGTCGGACGCACGCGCACCGACTCGTAGCCGACCACCTGGCCGTTGTCGAGCATCGGCGTAACGTAGGCGTTGACCCAATAGAAGTTGCCGTTGCTGCAGCGGTTCTTGACGATACCCATCCAGCTGCGACCGGCCTTGAGGTACTGCCACATCAGCTCGAACACCGCCTCGGGCATGTCCGGGTGACGCACCAGGTTGTGCGGGCTGCCGATCAGCTCCTCCTGACTGTAGCCGCTGATGGCGGCGAACTCGGCGTTGCAGTAGGTGATCAGGCTGGCCGTATCGGTTGCCGAAATCAGCCGCTGGTGCTCGGGGAAGCTTTGCTCGACCGGATTGACCGGCAGGTTCTGACGCACGATGAGACTCCATTCATATACGGGCCGACGCATGGCCTGACAGGAGGCCAGGTGCGCCGGAACCGGTCATCCTGGATCAGTTCCAATGTCCGACAACGCTTGCACACGGGCCGGCAAATGGCCGGATCGCCTTGGACGACGACTTGAATGACTGATCAATCAAAGCGGCGAATTCTACGAATTCCATCACATTTTGCAAATAAAGGTGACGAATCATGGCGTTGCGCCATATCGACATATATCGTTAAGTGCTTGATTCTAAATGGGAATTGAGCGATGACGAGAACAGGTCTAGGTCCAGCCCTGCGCCGCTACCGCAAACTGGCGGGCCTCACTCAGGCGCAACTGGGCGAGCGAACCGGCTTCGACCCCAAGACCATCAGCCGCTTCGAGACCGGCACCTATACCCCCAGCGTCGAGTCGTTGGTGGGCTTCGCTGATGTCCTGGGGGTCAAGCCAAAAGTGTTCTTCAGCGACCCCGAAGACGAAGAAGAACAACGCGCCTACCTCTTCGGCGTGATCCATAACGCCCCCCCCAAGGACCTCGGCAAGCTGATCGCCGCCGTCGATCAGGTGCTGGCAAAGCCATGAAATCTCCCCCGGCACCACGCTAGAGCAGAAGCCGCGTCAGTGCACCTCAACTGGTAAGACCGGTAAGGCCAAAATCGCTTGCATTGTAGGAAATTTCGGAGTTTTATGGCTCGGCAGTGAACAAACCGGTAAGACCACAATAATTAAGTCCTGCGCTCTTTCGCTCCGTGTGGCTTGGGGGGCAAGGACACCGACCAGAGACTCCTCCCATGCTCAAATGGTGTTCGCGTTCGATCTTCCTCCAGGTTGTGCTCGGCCTTGCCCTCGGCATTGTCTGCGGCCTGAGCTTCCCCGACCTGTCCCTGCAACTCAAACCCCTGGGCGACGGCTTCATCAAGCTGATCAAGATGCTCATCGGCCTGATCGTGTTCTGCGTGGTGGTCAGCGGCATTTCCGGCGCCGGCGACCTGAAGAAGGTCGGGCGCATCGGCCTGAAATCGGTGATCTACTTCGAAGTGCTGACCACCCTGGCCCTGGTGATCGGCCTGGTGTTCGCCTTCTCCACCGGCATCGGCAGCGGCGCCAACATCCACCTCGACCAGCTGTCCAGCGCCGACGCTGGCGCCCTGGCCGAGCGCGGCGCGCACATCCACAACACCACCTCCTTCCTCATGGACCTGATCCCCACCTCGGTGGTGGGCGCCTTCGCCGACAACAACATCCTCCAGGTGCTGCTGTTCTCGGTGCTGTTTGGCAGCGCGCTGAACCTGGTGGGCGAGTCGGCCTCAGGCATTTCGCGGCTGATCAACGAGCTCAGCCACGTGATCTTCCGCATCATGGGCATGATCGTGCGCCTGGCGCCGATCGGCGTGTTCGGCGCCATCGCCTTCACCACCAGCAAGTACGGCCTAAGCTCGCTGCAGCACCTGGGCGGTCTGGTGGCGCTGTTCTACCTGACCTGCGCCGGTTTCGTGCTGATTGTCCTCGGCACGGTGATGCGCCTGTCGGGCCTGAAACTGCTGCCGTTCATCAAGTACCTGCGCGAGGAGCTGTCCATTGTCCTCGGCACCGCCTCCTCCGACGCCGTGCTGCCCCAAGTGATGCGCAAGCTCGAACACCTCGGCATCGGCAGCTCCACCGTCGGCCTGGTGATCCCCACCGGCTACTCGTTCAACCTCGATGGCTTCTCCATCTACCTGACCCTGGCCATCGTGTTCATCGCCAATGCCACCGGCACGCCGCTGGCGATGACCGACCTGCTGACCATTCTTCTGGTGTCGCTGGTGACTTCCAAAGGTGCCCACGGCATCCCAGGCTCGGCCCTGGTGATCCTTGCCGCCACCCTGACCGCGGTACCGGCGATTCCGGTGGTGGGCCTGGTGCTGGTACTGGCCGTGGACTGGTTCATGGGCATCGGCCGGGCGCTGACCAACCTGATCGGCAACTGCGTCGCCACCGTGGCCATCGCCCGCTGGGAGAAAGACATCGACCTGGAACGCGCCCACAACGTGCTGGCCAACAAGCCTGGCTTCGCCCCGATCACCCGCAAGCAGGGCCAACCCCATCAACAGGAATTCTAAGCCCAAGGCCGCCGGCGCCCAGCGCCGGCCGGCCAAGCGCAAAGATGCCGCGTCAACCAAGGAGCGAACCGTGATCAGCTCTTCGACCGTAGTCAATTCAGTGGTGGAGAAACTCCGCCAGGCCCTGGCCCGTGGCCAGTGGCGCAGCGGCGACATGCTGCCCGGCCAGCGCGAGCTGGCCGAACAACTGGGGATCAGCCGGCCAAGCCTGCGCGAGGCGGTGATTGTCCTGGAAACCCTGGGCCTGGTGCGCTCGATGCCCGGCAAGGGCGTGCTGGTGCTGGATGCCGACGTCACCCAGGCGCAGGAGGCGGACACCGTCGCCGAGGCCAGCCTGGCCGACGTGCTCGAGCTGCGCTACACCCTTGAACCCTTCATCGCCGGGCTGGTGGCGCAATCGGCCGGCAGCCAGGACATCGGCCAGCTGCGCCTGACCCTGATGGACATGCGCGAAGCCCTCGAGGCCGGTGACAGCGAGGCGGGGATCAACGCCTACATCACCTTCCACGAGGCGCTGTTCGCCCTGACCACCAACCCGATCTTCCAGAGCGTGGTGCAGCAGACCGGCAATGCCCTCAAGCAGAGCGCCGCCATGCTGCGCAACTCGCCCGAGCACCTGGCCGCGCGCCTGAGCGAGAACGAAGCGGTGGTGCGCGCCATCCGCGAACGCAACAGCGCCAAGGCCAGCCAGCAAATGCGCCAGCACATCCTCGCCGAGGGGCAGCGCATGGGCATTGCCCTGAACATCCCGGACGACCAACCAGGCACCTGAACAAAGAAGGAGAGCGACCATGACCGCCTGCGCCCCAGCCGCCCCCCGCCTGCCTGCCCTGCTCGGTGCCGGCGAGACCCGCCTGTCGGCGGAGCAGATCTATCCACGGCTGTTCGACGCCATCCTAGAACAGCGCCTGCCGCCCGGCAGCGCCCTGACCGAGCAGGCGCTGGGCAATGCCTTCGGTGTCAGCCGCACGGTGATCCGCCGGGTGCTCGGGCGCCTGTCCGACCAGCAGGTGGTGGTGCAGCGCCCCAGCCATACCGCGCACCTGGCCGCGCCCGACCCCGAGCAGGCGCGCCAGGTACTCAGCGCCCGGCGCCTGGCCGAGACCACCTTGATCGGCCTGGCCACCCAGCGCGCCCGACCGGCGCAGATCCGCCAACTGCGCCAGCTGGTCGAGCGCGAGCGCCAGCACCATGAGCGCGGCGAACGCTGCACGGCGATCCGCCTGGGCGGCGAGTTCCACATGAAACTGGCGCAGATGGCCGCCAACGCACCACTGGCGCGCTTCCTCAACGGCCTGGTGCCGATGACCTCGCTGATCATCGCCCGCTATGAGTCACCATGCTGCGAGCACTGCGCGTGGCAGGAGCATGCGGCGATCATCGATGCGGTGGAAAGCGGCGACGGCGAGGCTGCGCTGGCGCTGATGCATGATCATCTGGACCGCCTTGAGGCCAAACTCGATCTGGATCCGACTGGCTGAATCGGGCGAACGCCACCGCCTCGACATCCGGCAGGACCACCACTTCATCACCCAACGACCATTCCGCCGCCCGCGCCGCCAAGGCGGCGGACACGCCGGGTGAACCGCCCGGGCCGGGCGGCACGTCGTACGTGGCGTGGGCATCGTGCGCCAGCAACACTTCGAAGCCCCGTTGCAGCGCGGCGCGGGCGGTGGCGGCCAGGCACATTTCCGAGAGCAGGCCGCACAGGGCCAGGCACTGGACACCCAATTCGTGCAGCAAGGCCTGCAGGCCAGTCTCGACGAAACCATCGTCCTCGGTCTTGAACAGCACGTACTCGCCACGACCCGCCGGAAAATACAACTGCCAGCCGGCTGTGTGCGGGGCGTCCGGGGTGTCGGGCGCGCCGTCGTTCTGCAGGAAGATCACCGGCACGCCGGCCTGCCGCGCCCGCGCCAGCAGGCGGGCGATGCTCGCCTGCAGGGCGAGGTGACCGGGGACGGCGTCGGCCCCTTCCATGAACGCGCATTGCACGTCCACCAGCAACAGGGCCTCGGCCCGGGGGATCGGTTCAGCGGACATGCGATGTTCCAGGACGCGGGATGAAACGTCGAGCATAGCGCAGCACCAGGGCACGCCGTACCATACCCGTCGAATCATCACAGTGCCCCGGAGGCCAACATGCAGCACACTATCGCGCCAGCGGGTGCGGAACACTTCGATCGGCTGGCCGATCTGTGGGAAGCCTCGGTACGGGCGACCCATGACTTTCTTCCCGACGGCTACATCGAGCGCCTGCGTCCGCTGGTGCGCGAACAGTACCTGGGCTTTGTCGAGCTGCGTGCCTGGCGTGACCAGGAAGGCCATATCCGCGGGTTTGCCGGGGTGCATGACGGCAAGCTGGAAATGCTCTTCGTCGACCCCGCCTGCCGCGGCCAGGGCATCGGAAAGGCGCTGCTGGCCAGCGTGGTCGAGGAGCTGGGCGTGCGTGAGGTGGACGTCAATGAACAGAACCCGCAGGCGGTGGGGTTCTACCTGAAACAGGGGTTCGTCCAGGTCGGCCGATCCCAGGTGGATGGTCAGGGCGATCCGTACCCATTGCTGCACTTGAAGCTGGAGGGGTGAGCATGTCATTCACGCCTGCAAAGGGGGCCGCTCTGCGGCCCATCGCGGTGCAAGCCCGCTCCCACAGGTACTGCGTGGCGGTCCCTGTGGAAGCGGGCTTGGCCAAGACAAACCTATACTTCGGGTAATCACCCAGCCTCTCGCCAAGGGGGCAATCCGCGTGAAATCAATCCTCGTGATGTTTGCGCTCTGCCTCCTGCTGGCCCTTGCCGGCTGCGCCGGCAAGGGCCAGCAG
>NZ_NIBE01000078.1:11551-23566 GCF_002205115.1 Pseudomonas sp. DrBHI1 | reverse complement strand
ATCGGTTCATCAGGCCGACCTGGTGAAAGTCAGGGCCTGCCTGACGGCAGGCCGTTACCGGCCCGCACACAAAAAATCTGACACTTCCCGCGATAGCGGCTGCCGGTACATCCTCGTCAGGCAGACTGATGCTATCGCGGGACAAGCCCGCTCCCACGCCTATGACGCTTCAGGCACTGTATCCTGCATCTGCAGGATGGTCTTCCCCCTCCCCACTTGGCGATACTCCCCCCAGGCCCTGACAACAACAAGAACGTCGCAGCCAGGTACCGCCCATGTCCGATTTCCTCGCGTCCCCAGGCTTCACGCTGTTCAACGCCCTGGTCCTGGAACTGCAACGCCTGGCCCAGGAACAGCCGCTGCCAAGCTTCCATGACCGCATGCTCGAACGCGCCGGCGAGCTGATCCCGTTCGACAAGGCCTGGTGGGGCCGCGCCGCGCTGGTCGATGGCTTGCCCCACGAACACAGCAGCCATGTCTACAGGCTGCCGCCTGGTTACGTGCAGGACTGGCAGTCGATTCGCCACCAGGACATCACCGTGCAGCAGGTGCATGCCCAGCCGGGCCGCTCGGTGATCGTCGACAGCCAGGCCGACGACGCCCCCGAGGGCCTGCGCTGGCTCGGCGCCCGCCACGGTTTCGGCGAGTTCCTGTGCATCATCCATATCGACCCACAGACCCGCCTCAGCGTGCACCTGACCCTCTACCGGGCCCACGGCGCGGCCAGCTTCACCGCCCACGAGCGCTTGCTGCTCGATCACCTGATGCCGCACCTGGTGGCCGCCGAGGGTGCCAACCAGATCCGCGCCCTGGTGGCACTGCGCGAGGCGCTGGACGGCGCCAACACCCTGTCGCTGGCCGTCTGCGACCGCCAGGGCACCCTGCACCACGCCGAACGCGGCTTCGTCGAGCGCCTGCTGCTGGAATGGCCGCGCTGGAGCGGCCCGCACCTGCCGGCCGAGGTCAGTCCCGCCAGCTACCGTGGCCAGCACCTGCAACTGGACGCCACCGCCGTGGGCGACCTGTTCCTGCTGGCCGCCCGGCCCCGTTCGGCCCTGGCCCAGCTCAGCGCCCGCGAGGCGGATGTGGCCGAGCGCTTCGGCGGCGGCGGCACCTACAAACAGATCGCCCGCGAACTGGGGGTGGCGCCCAATACCGTGCGCCACCACATCCGCAGCATCTACAGCAAGCTGGGCGTGAACAGCAAGGCCGGGATCACCCAGCTGCTGCACCACCCTCCGCTCTGACCCCTTCCTGACGCCCTCCAGCCCGCCAGCCTGGCTCGCGGGGTTGGGGCGCCTTTGCCCGCTGTTCGCCAACCACAACAACAAAGGAACACGCCCATGCCCGACCCTCGCAGCCGCTGGCTTGCCTTGGCCCTCACCCTGGCCGGCGCCCATGCCCAGGCCGCCGACCTCAATGCCCGCGATTTCGTCAGTGCCCCGGTGGGCACCCGCCTGGGGGTCGCGTACCTGCCGCTGACCCGCGCCAACGACTACCATGGCGCCGCCGACGGCAACGGCAAGGCCGACCTGGCGGTCAACGCCTTCGCCTATCGCCAGTTGTGGTTCACTGACATCTGCGGCACGTTGTGTACGCCGCAATTCATCGTGCCCTACGTCGACACCGAGGCGCGCCTGCCGGGTAGCGACGGCCACACCCGCGAGCGCGGCATCGGCGATCCGCAGGTCGGTGGCACGCTGTTCTTCATCAACGATCCGCAAAACCGTACCTACAGCGGGCTGCTGGCATTGCTCAGCGTGCCGGTCGGCGAGTACCACGCCAGCAACCCCGGCGTATCGCCCGGCGCCAACCGCTGGGCGCTGCACCTGAACTACAACTACACCCAGGGCGTGGGCGAACGCTGGCTGCTCGAGGCCAATCTCGAAGCCCAGTTGTACGGCCGCAACGACGATTACTTCGACAACGAGCTCAAGCAGAAGCCGCTGTACCGCCTGCAGGCCTTCGCCTCCTACGACTTCACTCCCACCACCTACTGCGCCCTGCGCCTGATCCACGCCGACGGCGGCCAACTGGAGCTCGATGACCGGCACCTGGACAACAGCCACCAGCGCTACACCCAGGTCGGCTTCGAGCTCGGCCATTGGCTCGACCGGCGCAACCAAGTGCTGCTCGGCCTGACCCGCAATGTTTCCACCGACAACGCCTACGCCCAGGACAACCTGCTGCTGCGTTTCGTCCACGTCTTCTGAGGAATCGCCATGCCTGTCTTCACTGCTATCGGCCTGCCACCGCTGCGGCTGCTGGCCATTGTGCTGTTCGCCGCCGTGGTGCCCTGCGTGCTGATGACCGCGCCGGCGGTCGCTGGCCAGTACGCCGCCCAGCTGGGCCTCGGGCCGGCGCGTGTCGGCCAGCTGTTTTCCGCGGAGCTGGCGGCCATGAGCCTGGCCACCCTGCCCGCCTACTACTGGCAGCCCCGCTGGGACTGGCGTCGGGTGGCGCGAGGCGCGGCGCTGCTGTTCATCCTGGCCAACCTGGCCTCGACCGGCTGCGACAGCTACCTGGCGCTGATGGCCCTGCGCGTGCTCAGCGCCCTGGCCGGCGGCACGCTGATGGTGGTGTGCATCGCCAGCGCGGCCAGCAGCCGGCAGCCCGACCGGGTGTATGGGCTGTGGGTCAGCGGCCAATTGATCCTCGGCGCCGTGGGCTTGTGGCTGCTGCCGCCGCTGTTCGGGGCATTCGGGCTCAAGGCCCTGTACCTGGGCCTGGCGCTGCTGATGCTGCTGTGCCTGCCGCTGGCCGGCGCCTTTCCGGCCTCGGCCGCGCCCGGCCCGATGAAACCTGCGCACGCCCCGCTCGAGCACCGCTGGCTCCCGGGTCTGTGCGGACTGCTGGCGGTACTGCTGTTCTACACGGGGCTCAGCGCGGTGTGGACCTTCATCGGCAGTATCGCCGCCAGTGCGGCGATCGACCCGGGCAGCAGTGGCCGGATCCTGTCCATCGCCACCCTGATGGGCATTGCCGGCTCGCTGTGCGCCACGCTGATCGGCCCACGCTGGCCGCGCAACCTGCCTCTGGCCTTGGGCATAGGCCTGATGGCGCTGGCCGTCGCCCTGCTGCTGGGCAGCCCCGACCTGCGCCGTTTCGCCCTGGCCGCGCTGCTGTTCAAGTACTGCTGGACCTTCGCCCTGCCATTCATCCTTGCCTGCCTGGCCGACCACGACCGCGCCGGGCGCCTGATGAACAGCGCCAACCTGGTCATCGGTGGCGGCCTGGCCCTGGGCCCGGCCATCGCCGGCCCGCTGCTCGAATCGCGCCACGGCATGCCCGCCGTGCTGCTCGGCAGCATCGGCTGCCTGCTGCTGGCGTTCATCAGCCTGATGCTCGCCCGCCTTAACCGTTCCCCGCTCACCACTGGAGTCCACCCATGAGCCGCCGTACCGCGTTTTTCTCCGACGAACTGTGCTTCTGGCACAGCGCCGGGCTGCATGCCCTCACCCTGCCAGTCGGCAGTTGGGTGCAGCCCCCCGCCGCCGCGGGCTTTGCCGAGTCGCCGGAAACCAAGCGACGCCTGAAGAACCTGATGGACGTCTCGGGCCTGTCGCGCCAGTTGCTGCAGCGCAGCGCCGAAGCCGCCAGCGACGCCGACCTGCTGCGCGTGCACCCGTCGCATTACCTGGCGCGCTTCAAGGCGCTGAGCGATGCAGGTGGCGGCGAACTGGGGCTGCAGGCGCCGATCGGCCCGGGCACCTTCGAGATCGCCAGGCTCTCCGCTGGCCTGGCCATCGCCGCTGTTGACGCGGTACTGCGCGGCGAAGCCGACAATGCCTACGCGCTGTCGCGCCCGCCGGGGCACCACTGCCTGGCCGACCAGGCCATGGGCTTCTGCTTCCTGGCCAACATCCCCATCGCTATCGAGGCGGCCAAGGCACGCCACGGCCTGGGACGGGTGGCGGTGATCGACTGGGACGTGCACCACGGCAACGGCACCCAGTCGATCTATGCCCAGCGCGGTGACGTGCTGACCGTGTCCCTGCACCAGGAGCATTGCTACCCACCGGGCTACAGCGGCGCCGATGAACGCGGCGTGGGCGATGGCGAGGGCTGCAACCTGAACATTCCGTTGCCGGCTGGTACCGGGCATGCAGGGTACCTGCAGGCAATGGAGCAGATTGTGTTGCCGGCATTGCAGCGCTTCCAGCCGGAACTGATCGTGGTGGCCTGCGGCTACGACGCCAACGCGGTCGATCCGCTGGCGCGGATGCTGCTGCACAGCGAGTCGTTCCGGGTCATGACGCGGATGCTGCGCGAGACCGCCGAGCAGCTGTGCTCAGGGCGATTGGTGATGGTGCACGAGGGTGGGTATGCCGAGGCCTATGTGCCGTTCTGTGGGTTGGCGGTGATGGAGGAGTTGGTGGGGGTGAGGACAGCGGTGGAAGACCCGATGCTGGCATTCATCGAGTTGCAGCAGCCGGGGGCGGAACATGGGTGTTTTGTGGCGCAGTACGTAGAAGGGCTGCGAGCGCGTCTGGTCTGACTGCATCATCGTGGGCAAGCCGCATCGGCGCACCGCCGCTCCCACAGGTTCGATGAGAACCTAGTCGGAGCGGGCTTGCCCCGCGATGTCCTTACCGCCCAGGCATCAGAGCCATCGCCCGGAAATCCTTCGGCGACTGCTCGAAGTGCTTCTTGAATGCCCGGCTGAAATGCGCCGAGTCGGTGAATCCCCACTTGTAGGCAATCGAGGTGATCGACTCGCGCTTGAGGAACGGGTTGGACAGGTCATCCGCGCTGCGCTTGAGGCGTGAACGCTGGATGTAGCGGCAGACGCTGTCGCCCTCCTCCTCGAACAGACGGTACAGATGACGCACCGAGATGCTCAGGCGCTCGGCCAGGTTTGCCGGGGTCAGGCCCGGCTGGCCCAGCGACTCGTCGATGACCTTCTGCACGTAGCCGCGCAGGCTGGCGCCGCTGAGCCCGGCGAGCGATCCGGGATTGTCGTCACCACGCTCGAAACCTGGCTCCAGCAAGGCGATGAACGCCGCCTGCAGTGCCTCGCCCTGGGTTTCCCCGGCCTCGTCGCCTTCGCGGCACAACTGGTCCATCAGCAGGTGCAGCATGCGCCCGCAGGCGTTGGTCGAGGAGATCTTGCCGAAGGTCGCGCCCTGCCCGGTCACGTGCTTGCGCACCTGCTCGCGAGACAATGACAGCGAGACATGCTCGATCAGGCCGAACGGGGTGATCTCGCACGGGCCCACCGAGTCCATCAGCAGCAGTTCGCCCGGCGACAGCTGGATGCTCACGCCATCCTGGGTGATCTGCGAGTAACCCATGCGCTGGCTGACCAGGAAGCAATGCTGGTCGTCGTCGCGGTCGGGGTTGTCGCCCAGGCGGCGGATAGTGCCGGCGTTGGTGCGCAGGTTGGCCAGGGCCAGGCCGGCGCGGTTGTAGGTCGAGATCTCGCCGATGAACAGCGAGCGGTTGAAGGCCAGTTCGGTCTGGAACCGGCCGCAGACCTTCTGCATGGCCGTGGTCCAGCGCTCCAGGCCGTCCAAGGCGGGTCTGGCGTTGCACTGAGTGACGGGCTGGGGCATGGCAACCTCCACACGCGGGCGTTGTTGTTATGCGCTAATTGTTAACATGTTATCAATGAGCGTACAACTGCCATTATTTGCCGGTGTTGGCAGCAGGTTCCGTGCCAGGTGAATTGAGCAAGACACAAGGCCGCAAAGCGGCCCCTGGCTCTACAGGTCGCTCAGCATCAGTTGCAGCGCATCGAAAGCTCGCCAGAGATGCTTGCGCTGCTCAATGTCGAGGGGGATGTAGCGGCGAAACGCGGGCACCCGATTGACCACCTCGCTGGCGCCCATATGCTCAAGGGTTACCCGCCACTGACCGTCGCGGCACTCGATGGCCAGGCGCTTGAAATCCAGCGGCATCAATACAGCCTGAGCACGCCCGAGGCGCTCGCGCAGCGCTTCGAACAGCACCTGATCGCCGCCCCGCAGGCGGCATGCCAGCCCCGTTCGGCGCAACGCCCCGGTATGGTGCAGTTCTACCCGCACCGCGCCCTGCCCCAAGGCAGGCACCTGCAGGATGAACTCGCACAGCACCAGATGCATCAGCAGATGGCTCTCAGTGCGCTCGCGCACTTCGATCCGAGGGCCATCTTCGCGGTAGGTAAACGATGCTGCGGATTGCAAATCCGTCAATCCCAGGTTTCGCCACACCCGCTGCAAGGTCGCCCCAGGCCGATAACCGGCCGGGGTGCGTGGGCCGGTCAGGCGTTCAAGCCAGCTTGCCGACATGGCGCACCTGCTCGTGGTGAGAATGACCGGGTTCGGCGGCGAACTCCTTCTCCAGCACGTCCTCGACCCGCGCCGGGCGGAACGGGTTGACCTTCTGCACACACAGCGTCCAGAACAGCGCGTAGGCCGCGGTGGCGCCGAGCATCACGGCGAACGGCACGTAGACATCGGCCGGGTTCATGCCCGGCGGGGTGATGAACCACATGCCCAGCAGTATGCCGATGCTGGAGACGATCTGCGGCAGCGGGAACCACGGCGAGCGGTAGGCGCGTGGCAGGTCCGGCCGGCGGATGCGCAGGATCACCACCGACAGGGTCACCAGCAGGTACGCGGTGCTCCAAGCGCACACCGCCGCCAGCACCAGGTGCAGGATATTGTCGGTGTTGCCGCCCAGGTACCAGGCGTGCAGGCACGGGATCAGCGCCACCACCAGGATGCACAGCAACGGCGTCTTGAACCGTGGGTGCAGGTAGGTGAACACCTTGGGCAGCGCCCCGTCCACCGCCATGCCGTAGAGAATCCGCGGCACCCCGGCCATCAGCGTGTTGATGGTGGCGGCGCCGGCGAACAGGAAGCCGATGCCCAGCCACACCGGGCCGATATCGCCCATCACCTGCTCGGCGAAACGCGGGATGGCCATGGGCGTGTCCAGCAGGTGCACGCCGCTGGCGGCGTCAAGCACGACGTTCTCCACCTGGCGCTTCATCGCCGCGCCGTAGATGAACATGCAGCTGGCCACGCCGAACAAACCCAGGGCCATGGCCTTGGGCATGACCCAGGCCGAGCGGCGCAGTTCCGGGGCCAGCGGGGTGACGAATTCGCAACCGACGAACATGAACATGGCCATGCCCACCAGCGACAGAATGGTCATCAGGTCGGTGCCGACCAGCGACACGCCGAACGGCCCTTCCAGCTCCACGGCGGGCGCCGCGATCAGGCCAAGCACGCCAAACACCATCAGCGTGGTCCACATGCCGAAGGTCAGCACCACTTCGGCGCGGCCAAAAGCGCTCACGCCGAAAGCGTTGAGCACGCCGAACACCAGCACGAAGCCCACGCCCAGCAACCACGAACCACCGGCCGACTCGGCCAGGGTGTTGAGGTGCTCGAAGTTCACCAGGGCCATGACCCCGGAGAGGATGGTCTCGGCGGTGCCGGCGAACACATGCACGATCAGGTACGCCGACAGAGTGCCGGTGATGGCGAAGAAACGGCCCAGGCCGCAGTTGATGTAGTCGTAGACGGAGCCGGTGGTCGGCAGGATCGCCGCCGCCTCGGCGAAGGTAGTCGACTGCGCCAGCATCATCACCGCGGCGATCACCATGGCCACGGCGAAGGCGCTGCCGCCGATGCCGAAGCCCATGGTCGCGGTGAGGATCACGGGGCTGGCCATGATCAGGCCGACGGTGCTGGCCAGCGCGGTGGGGAAGCCGACGCTGCCACGGTTGAGGTGCTCGGTGAGCTTATTGTTGATTGTCATGGGTGGGCCCTGGGTGGACGAGGGAAAGATTCTTCCCTGTCACTTTGCGGCCTGCACCCGGGCGGGTCTTGCCACTGCCTGCCGCAGGGCTTGATCCGTGTTGCCAGATGCTTGGCGATAGTCTTGCAGCGCTCTTGAGATCGAGCGCCGCGCGGGCGGCACTCGATCTCACAGGCACTGCAACTCTAGTGTCGAATACCTCGAACCATTTACCCCTGCGCGCAACGGTCCATCACCCCATGCGGCAGAACCCTGGAATAGGCCCCCTGGTGATAAAGCAGCGGGGCATGCCCCAGGTCGTCGAACGCCAGCACCCGGCCAATGAGAATCCAGTGATCACCGCCATCGATCTGCTGGAACTTCTCGCAACGAAAGCGCGCCGAACAGCCCGGCAACAGGGGCGCGCCGCCCTCGCCGGTCTCATGCTCGATACCGGCGAAGCGGTCTTCGCTGGGGCGCGCGAAGGTGTTGGACAGGTCGATCTGGTCGGCGGCCAGCACGTTCACGGCGAAGTGCCCGGCGGCCTCGAACACCGCATGGCTGCCGGAGCGCTTGTCGATGCTCCAGAGCACCAGCGGCGGGTCGAGGGATACCGAGTTGAAACTGTTGGCGGTGACCCCGACCTTGCGCCCCGAGGCGTCGGCGGCGGTGATCACGGTGACGCCGGTGGCAAAGTTGCCCAGGGCGCGGCGGAAGGCGCGACTATCGAAGGGATTGGACATGCAAGGCTCCATCATTGTTGTTGGGCTAGGCTGGGGCGCCAGCCATGTTCATCGGCTGAAGCTCAGGTCATCGCCGGATCCGGCTCCAGCCCCATCAACTCGCGCCCGAGGATCTGCGCGCAGACGTCGTAGTCGGTGTAGGCATGCGCGCCGGTCATGTGCGCATCGCGGAACAGCCGCTGCAGCTCGTTACCGTCAAACCAGGCGCCGCCGCCAGCCGCCTCCATCAGCCGATCCACGGCCTGGATGCACAACTTGACCGCGTAGCCCTGGTTGGTGCGCCAGTACGTAAGCTCGGTGCGCGTCGGGTATTGGTGCCGGGCGCTGTACTCGGCGATCTGCTCCCAGCTCTTTTCCAGCAGCGCCCGCGTCGCGGCGACCTGGTGGGTGGACTCGGCCAGGCGCATCAGCGCCGGGGTGGCCGCGCCGACGGCGGCGCCGGTGTAGGCGCGCACGCGGTTGCGGGTCTTGTCCCTGAAGACCTCGAGCATGCGCTCGGCGATGCCCAGGCTGACCGTGGAGAACCCGCTGGCGAAGTATGGCCGGTAGGGGTTGAAATAGATCGCGCTGTCCGGGTACAGCCCGAAGCCCGCCGACTGGCCCTCCATCATGTCCCTGGCCTTCTGGATACGGTGTTCGGGCACAAAGGCGCGCTCGACGATCAGCGTGCGGCTGCCACTGGCGCGCATGCCGGCGGCGAACCAGTCGTCGCGGATCTGGTAGTCGCTGCGCGGCAGCACGGCGAAGCAGTAGTCCTGGCCGCCCTCAGGGTTGGCCCGGCGAAAGCCCATGATCGCCCACTCGGCGTGGTCGCAGCCGCTGCTCCAGCCCATCTCGCCGCTGAACAGCACGCCGCCCTCGACCTCCTCGGTGCGACCGAACGGCGCGATGCTGCTGCTGGCGGTGGCGTCCGGGTCACGGCCCCAGATCTCGTCCTGCAAGCGTGCCGGGAACATCGCCAGCTGATGACTGTGGGTGCACAGCAGGCTCATAGCCCAGGCGGTGCTGGCGCAGGCGCCGGCCAGCGCGGCGATGCATTCGGCGAACTGTGGCAGGCTTATTTCCAGGCCGCCGTAATGCTTGGGCAGGAAGGACTTGTGCAGGCCAATGGCCTTGAGCGCGGCGATATTCTCGACGGGCACGCTGCGCTCGCGCTCGGCCTGGTCGGCGCGAGCGGCGATGGCCGGCAGCAGGGGCTTGAGGTCTTCGAGCAGGGAATTTGGCTTTTTCATGGTCTGGCTCATTGTTATTGGACCCTGGCGAACGCTGCCCGGAATGGGCCGCTCACTGATGAATGCCGGGTCAGTATGGGAGCCGTGGCCGAGCCGGAAAATGCAACTTCCGCACCTCGGATTGCACTTTTCGTGGCACCTGGCAGACAGGGTCATGGGGGCGGCATGGGCAGACAAGATCACCAGCGTGTCGGGCTTTAATCTGGGGGAAATCAGGCCGCAATAAGGCCCATCGCGGAGCAAGCCCGCTCCCACGAAGCCCTCGGCAAACCACCCGGAGCCCTGCCATGAGCGACATCGCCCTCCTCCCCAGCGTCAGCGCCTTCCTGGCCCGCGACCACGGTCTGTACATCCATGGCGCATCGGTCGCCAGCCAATCCACCGCCCGCATCACCGTGCACAACCCGGCCAACGGTGAAGCCATCGCCCAGGTCGCCGACGCCAACCTGGCCGACGTCGAGCGCGCCGTCGAATCGTCCCGCAAGGGTTTTGCCAGCTGGTCGCGCACCAGCCCCGCCGCCCGTGCCGCGGTGTTGTTCCGCCTGGCCGACCTGCTCGAGGCCAACCGCGAGGAGCTGGCCCAGCTGGAAACCCTGCAGTCGGGCAAGCTGATCGGCATCGCCCGCGCCTTCGAGGTGGAACAGGCCGCGCACTTCCTGCGCTATTACGCCGGCTGGGCCACCAAAATTACCGGCCAGACCATCACCCCATCCCTGCCTTCCTTCGCCGGCGAACGCTACAGCGCCTTCACCCTGCGCGAGCCGGTGGGCGTGGTGGTGGGCATCGTGCCATGGAACTTCGCCACCATGATTGCCCTGTGGAAGCTGGCCTCGGCCCTGACCACCGGCTGCAGCATCGTGCTCAAGCCCAGCGAGTTCACCCCGCTGACCCTGCTGCGCATCGCCGAGCTGGCCAGCGAGGCCGGCCTGCCGCCGGGCGCGCTCAACGTGCTGACCGGCGCCGGCCAGGTGGGCAAGGCGCTGGTCGAGCACCCTGGCACCGACAAGGTGTCGTTCACCGGCTCCGTGCCCACCGGTATCGCGGTCGGCCAAGCGGCCATGGGCGCCAAGCTGACCCGGGCGACCCTGGAGCTGGGCGGCAAGAACGCGGTGGCGTTCCTGCCCGACGTCGCCGTCGACAAGGCGGTGGACGGCATCATCGAGGCCGGTTTCCTGCACTCCGGGCAGATCTGCGCCGCCGGCGAGCGTTTCTACGTCCATCGCTCACGCCTCGACCCGCTGCTCGAGGCCCTGTCCCAGCGCCTGGACCAGCTGAAGATCGGCTCGCCGCTGGACGAAACCACCCAATTCGGCCCGGTGGCCAACAAGCCACACCAGCAAAAGCTCGGCGAGCTGTTCGCCACCGCCCGTGCCGAGGGCAACCGCATCGTCCATGGCGGACGCCTCGGCGAAGGTCCGGGCTGCTTCGTCGAGCCCACGGTCATCCTTGCCAACAACGCAGGTGACACCCTGCTCAACCAGGAAACCTTCGGCCCGGTGGCGACCTTCCTGCCCTATGATCATGAAGACGAACTGATCCAGCTGATGAACGCCTCACCCTACGGCCTGAGCGCGAGCCTGTGGACCAACGACCTGGGCAAGGCCATGCGCCTGATCCCGCAAATCCAGGCCGGGACCTTGTGGGTCAACATGCACACCCTGCTCGACCCGGCGGTGCCGTTCGGCGGCATCAAGGCCTCGGGTATCGGCCGCGAGTTCGGCTCGGCGTTCATCGACGACTTCACCGAGCTGAAGTCGGTGATGATCCGCTACTGATCATGGCCAGTGCCAACCACGACCTGGGCCGCTACTGCCTGCAGGCCTTCAGCCAGCAGGTGCCGGCCTCGTTGGCGGCGTTCTACCACATCGATGCCGGGCAGCAGGCCTGCGACTTCCTGTTGCAGGACCTGCAGGCACCGATGCATGCCCGCTACCTCGAGCACTACCGGGCTTTCGACCCGCTGCAGCCCGGACGCTGCCTGGCCATCGGCCGCCCGGTGGTGTCGCTGCGCCAGGGCCTGGCCCGCCTGCCCGAAGCTCAGGGCCAGATCTACCAGTGTTTCCTCGCGCAACATCAGGTGGTGGACGTGGTCGAGATCATCGCCCAGGCCGATGGCCGCCCCGTGGCCGGCGTCTCGCTGCTGCGCTGCGCCAGCCTCGGTGAGTTTCGCGGCGACGAACTCGAACGCCTGCTGCCCCTGCACGGGCTGATGCAGCTCGCCGTGGCCAGCCAGCCGCTGGCGTGCGCCCCCGCGTCCGTCGAACTGACGCCACGGGAACGGCAGATCGCCGAGCTGCTGCGCCAGGGCAGCA
>NZ_NIBE01000078.1:0-11529 GCF_002205115.1 Pseudomonas sp. DrBHI1 | reverse complement strand
CCTGTGACTCAACCTTCCGGTTGATACCATCGCCCGACGCGCCGTTGCACCCTGTGGCCACCCCAACCACAGGAGTCACCGCCATGCCCAATACCGCCGACTGGATCACCGTGGGCGCCCTCGCCGAGGGCTTCGCGCCCGAAGCCTTCATCCTGCCGCAACTGGCCGACCTGTCCGGGCGCATGCTTACCCTGCACTTCGCCAATGGCTGGGTCATCGAACACCGCTTCGACAGCGAGCGCCTGCACTGGCGCGCCGCGGACGGCCACAGCAGCGGCAGCGCCGGCTACCGGGCGACTTCGGTACGCCCCGGGATCTACCTGGTCGACTTCATCAAGCACGAGGCCGGCCAGGCCTGGTCGGTGTCGCTGGTGCTCGACACCCTAGAGCACGCCTTCACCGCCGTGCTCGGGCGCCTGCCCGACCAGGTCCGGACTCAGCGCGGCCTGTATGCCCTGGCCCTGGCCGGCGAAGCGCTGACTGGCGTAGAGGCCAGCTTCCTGCACGGCAGCCTCGACCGCCCCTGGCAGGCCGGTGCCTGTCCCCACGCGCCGACCACCGAGCTGGTCGGCCTGCGCAACCACTACCGCTACAGCCCCACCGAGGAGTACGAGCACATCTACCTCAATGCCAACTACTACAGCTGGCAGTGCCTCAAGGGCGTCGAGCAGGGGCTGTGCGACACCGACCGGGCGTACTACTACAAGATCGCCGAGCAGCTGTACCTGTTCGTCTGGTGCGAGAAGATCGTGCCCACCCTGGGCCTGGTGATGATCGACCTGGCGCGCCACCGCAGCGACGGCAAGATCTTCGGCTACCAGGGTGGCGGCTTCGATGCGCTGGCCAACTTCCCGGTGTCGTCCCACTGCCGGGTGCTCAATCGCACGGAGCATGCGCAGTGAACCGCAGCGTGCTGATTACCGGGGCCGGCAGCGGCATCGGTGAAGCCTGCGCCCTGCGCCTGGCCCGCCAGGGCTGGCGGGTGGCGCTGGTGGGCCGCCGCCGCGAGGCGCTGGAGCGCGTCGCGCAGCGGTGCGATGGCCTGGCGCTGGCCGGCGATGCCGCCGACAGCACCTCCTGGGCGGGTTTCATCGAGCAGGTGCGCGCCCGTTTCGGCGGCCTCGACGCGGTGATCGCCTGCGCCGGCGGCCACGGCCTCGGGCGGGCCGAGCAAACCAGCGACGATGCCTGGCGCGAGGCCCTGCGCAGCAACCTCGACAGCGCCTTCCACACTGCCCGGGCCTGCCTGCCGTTGCTGCGCGAGCGGCGCGGCAGCCTGGTGCTGCTGGGCTCCATCGCCTCGCTGGCGGCCGGTCCCGAAGTCTGCGGCTACACCACCGCCAAGCACGCCCTGGTCGGTCTGACCCGCTCGCTGGCTCGCGACTACGGGCCGTTCGGCGTACGGGTCAACTGCGTCTGCCCAGGCTGGGTGCGCACGCCCATGGCCGACCAGGAAATGCAGCCATTGATGGATCACTACCAGGAAGACCTCGACGCCGCCTACCGCCGCGTCACCGCCGACGTGCCGCTGCGCCGCCCGGCCAGCAGCGACGAGATCGCCGCCGTGTGCCAGTTCCTGGTCGGCGTTGAGGCCAGCATCGTCACCGGCGCGGTGATCACCGCCGATGGCGGTTCGACCGTGGTCGACGTGCCGACCCTGGCCTATGCCCGCCTGGAGCCGGCGGCATGAACGCGCGCTACGACTTCCAAGGCCGCACGGTGCTGGTCACCGGCGCGGCCGGCGGCATCGGCCAGGCCATCGTCGAGGGTTTCGCCCGTGGCGGCGCCCGGGTGCTCGCCGTGGATCTTGATCCGCAGGCGTTGCAGCGCCTGGTCGAGGATCAGTTGACGTTGGGCCACGAGGTGCGTGGGGAGATGCTCGACCTGGCCGACCCCGGCGCGATTCGCGCCTTGCTGGCCGGGCTGGAACGCCTTGATGTGCTGGTGCACAACGCCGCCTACTTCCCACTCACCGCATTCGTCGAGATCGACCCGGCCCTGCTGCAGCGCACCCTGGCGGTGAACCTGGGCGCGTTGTTCTGGCTCACCCAAGGCGCCCTGCCGCTGTTCCGCCGCCAGGGTGGCGGATGCGTGCTGGCCACCTCGTCGGTGACCGGCCCCCGGGTGGCCTATCCAGGCCTGAGCCACTACGCAGCGTCCAAGGCCGGGGTCAATGGCCTCATTCGCAATGCCGCGCTGGAACTGGCGCCGTTCAACGTGCGGGTCAACGGCGTGGAACCGGGGATGGTGCGCACACCGGCCATGGACAACCTCGGCGATACCACCCTCAACGCCCGGATCGCCGCCGGCGTGCCCCTGGGACGGCTGGGCGAGCCGGCCGATATCGCCGGGGCGATGCTGTTCCTGGCCTCTGACGCTGCCCGCTATATCACCGGCCAAACCCTGGTGGTCGACGGCGGCGCCACCTTGCCGGAGACCGCCGCGCGCCTGTGATGGCGGCGACAGGCAAGGCCGCTGGCAGCCACGGGCAAGACCACCGCCAGCGTTCCACGCGCTAATAACCCGTCGCCTTTCGACACTGCCTCCACAACGACGCGGCACTCAAGACCGCACACAACAAACGAGGATCGATCCATGCGTCTCACCCCACGTCGCACCGCAATGGCCACGGCCCTGGCCCTGCTGGTGCATGGCCAGGCCAGCCCGGCCTATGAGCTGTACGCCGACGATGACAGCCACCTGAATGCCGACTTGCTCGCGGTCTGGGGCATGTTCAATAGCCGCCACAACTACGATGGCACCCCCGGCGGCTCGACCTGGCGCGAAGGTTTCATCAAGTACGGCCTCAGCGGCGACCAGGGCCTGGGCGGCAACGGCTCGCTGTACGGTGCCCTCAACTGGGTCAGCTCCGGCGCCTGGGGCGACGGCGACGCCGGCGGCAACCAGGACGGCTCCGAACGCACCACCAAGATCGAGGACGCCTACCTGGGCTGGCGCTCAGGCGACCTGTTCCCGCTGCTGGGCAAGGATGGCGTGGACCTGTCCGGCGGCCGCCAGGTGATCCGCCTGGGCAGCGGTTTCCTGATCAACGACGACGGCCCCAACCTGGGCAAGGGCCCGGCCGATGGCCAGCTCAACCGCGGCGGCGGCTTCTACCTGGGCGCGCGCCACGCCTTCGACCGCACCGCGGTACTGCGTCTGGGCGGCAAGGAAGGGCTGCATGGCAGCGTGCTGTGGCTCAAGTCCGACAACCGTGCCCAAGCCGAAACAGAGCTGGCGGCCGGCACCCTGGACTACACCCATGACCTGGGCACCCTGGGCCTGACCTATATCCACGGCATCGACGTGGCCGACCAGTGGGCCAGCGAGTTCCAGAAGGGCCGCGAAGGCATGGATGTCTACAGCCTGCGCGGCGAAGGTGACGTCGGGCTGGAAAACACCCGCTTTGCCTTCGAGTATGCCTGGCAGGACACGCGCGGCGGCCGCGAGACCGCCTGGTACGCCGAGGCCAGCCATACCTTCGCCGAGGCCCCGTGGGCACCGCAGCTGACCTACCGCTACACCCGCTATTCGGCGGGCTGGGACCTGCTGTTCACCGGCCTGTCCAGCGGCTACGGCACCTGGATCCAGGGCGAGGTCGCCGGCAACTATTCCGGGCCGTTCAACACCAACAGCGGCATCCACCATGTGGGCCTGAAGGCCACGCCACGGGACGACCTCACGGTCGGCGCGCTGTTCTTCGACTTCGACACCGTGCGCAGCCGCGACACCCTGAAGCTGGATGCCCAGGAGCTGGACCTGTATGTGGAGTGGGCGGTCAACGAGCACCTGATCGTCACCCCGCTGCTGGGGCTGTTCAAGCCACGCAAGGATCAAAGCAATGGCGGCAACCAGGTGGGAAGCGGGACCAACGTTTACAGCCAGCTGACGGTGGCGGTGCCGTTCTGACGGGCAGTCCTTTCAAGGTGTACAACGTTGGTTTTGCAGCGCCTGCAAGATCGAGCGCCGCCCGCGCGGCGCATCGCGACGCAAGGCCGCTCCCACATCTGTTTCGGGCCAGTCAATCCTGTGCCATGACCTTGTCCGCCTTGTTGGTCCGACTCGGTTTCAGCGTGAGCCCCACTGCTGTCCCACTTGACTCAAGGCATGGGCCAAGGCAGATAACCATGGCCTGACAGGTGTGGGAGCGGCCTTGTGTCGCGAAAGGGCTGCGCAGCAGCCCCAGGATCCATCAGCCCAACAGAAGGCGCAGGTCTGCGCCCACTTCAGCCAACGGCGGGCACCAGTAGTACCCCCCCGTCAATGGCCGGCTGAAGCGGTACAGGCCATCGACCACGCCATCCTCGAGCCCACTCATGCGCCGCAGCTGTACCTCGAAGGCATCCAGCGAGAAGCCCAGGGCGACGAACGCCAGGCCTGCGCCACGCTCGTCGGTCCAGGCCACCGAGCGACGCACCATGAACGCCTCCGGCGCGAAGCTTTCCTGGGCGGTGCGCTTGACGTGGGCCGACTCGGGCGCGTCGTCGAGCTCTTCGTTGTCACTCAGGCGGCGACCGATGATGTTGTCCTGCTCAGCCTGGGGCAACGACTTGAAGTACTCCAGGTCGTGCTTCCACAGCTGGAACGCGGCGAAGCTGGAACCCGCCAGTCCAGGCTGATCGCCCGGCACGATGGCGGCGGTGACGGCGTCTTCGTCCACCGGGTTTTCGGTGCCGTCTTCGTAGCCGGTCAAGTCATGGCCGCCCCGGTGCAGGAAACCATCGACGCTGTCGACCAGGCGCAGCGCCGGAGCCAGCGCCTGCTGCAGGGCCTGGGCGCGCAGGAACAACTCGCCGCGCTCGGCGCCGCGCAGCCACAGCCACAGGGCGTGCTGGGTCGCCGGGTTCTCCACCACCGCATCCAGCTGTGGGAAACTGCGCAGGCCCGGCACTTCGCGGCCCAGGGCCTTGGCCAGCGGCGCGCCGATGCCCAGGATCAGGCGCTGCCCATCGACCTGCGGCAACAGCTGGTCGAGGACGGCGGGCAAGGCCTCGAGCGAATCGAGGGCGAAGAACAGGTGACGGGCATGGGCCGGCACCGGGGTGGCAAGCAGACCTGGCTGGAACGGCATGACAGGCGAATCCTCGGCAAAAGCGCGAATGCTACTGCGCCGGGCGATGCATCGCAACGCGACACAGGGCCGCTCGCCCCGGTAACAATCGGTTACCAAGGCGCGCCGTTTGCGATTAGCTATCGTTGCGCCACCCCCTACACTCCTCGGAATCCTTCGCCCGAGAGACCGCCCATGACCGCCTCCCCGCTGCTCACCGCCCTCCTGCCGCTGGCCCTGGGCATCATCATGCTCGGTCTGGGCCTGTCACTGACCCTGGCCGACTTCGCCCGGGTGGTGAAGTACCCCAAACCGGTGGTGATCGGCCTGGTCTGCCAGATCCTGCTGCTGCCGCTGGTGTGCTTCCTGATCGCCAACGGCTTCGGCCTCGAATCGGCACTGGCGGTCGGCCTGATGCTGCTGGCCGCCTCTCCGGGCGGCACCACCGCCAACCTGTTCAGCCACCTGGCCCATGGCGACGTGGCGCTGAACATCACCCTGACGGCGGTCAACTCACTGATCGCCATCCTGACCATGCCGCTGCTGGTTAACCTGTCGCTGATCTGGTTCATGGAATCGGACCAGGCCATCCCGCTGCAGTTCGCCAAGGTCATGCAGGTGTTCGCCATCGTCCTGTTGCCGGTGGCGCTGGGCATGCTGATTCGCCACTGGACGCCGCGTTTCGCCGCGCGCATGGAAAAACCGATGAAGATCGTCGCGGCGCTGTTCCTGGCTTTCACCATCGTCCTGGCCCTGGCCAAGGACTGGCAGACCGTGGTCGAGTACGCGCCGATCGTCGGTGGCGCCGCGCTGCTGTTCAACCTGCTCAGCCTCGCGGTGGGCTACTGGGTGCCGCGCCTGCTGAGCATCCCGAAACGCCAGGCGATCGCCATCGGCATGGAAATCGGCATCCACAACGGCACCCTGGCGATTGCACTGGCCCTGAGCCCGACGCTGCTCAACAACGCGACCATGGCGGTGCCGGCAGCGATCTACAGCCTGATCATGTTCTTCACGGCGGCGGGGTTTGGCTGGTGGGTGAGTCGAGGGCATCGTCGCGAGGACGTCGCGGTCGAGACCGTCAATTGAAAACATCGCGGGGCAAGCCCGCTCCCACGAGTACCGTGGGAGCGGGCTTGCCCCGCGATAGGGCCATCAGCCCCGCCGCCGCTTCAGCTGTCGCTTCAGCACCCGCAAGGGCGGCGCGTAGAAGAACCCGAACGACACGCTGCCCTGGCGCCCCTTCACCGCATGGTGCAGGCGGTGCGCCCGGTACAGGCGCTTGAGATAGCGGTTGACCGGCTTTGGCGCGCGGGGCCAATGCCGGTGGAAGAAGCCGTCGTGGGCCAGCACATAGGCCACGCCATACCCCGCCACCCCGGCGCCGACCCACTGCAACGGCGCATGCCCGGCCTTGCCCAGGGCCACCAGCGCCGTGGCGATCAACCCCAGGGCCAGCAGGTAGATGTCGTTGGTCTCCAGCATGCCCAGCTGCGGCTCGTGGTGCGAGCGGTGCAGCCACCAGCCCCAGCCATGCATGACGTACTTGTGGGCCAGCGTGCCGACGCCCTCCATGGCCACCAGGGTGGCGAACAGCACGGCGAGATTGAACAACATGGATCGGTCCGGGGGTTTGGCAACGAAAGGCGCAAGGGTACCATTGCCGCCAGGTCATTCGGAGGGATTTTCCATGAAGGATGTGCACACCTCGGCCAGCACCGGTTTCAGCCGTCAGTCGAGCAACTACGAGCAGGGCCGGCCCGACTACCCGGTCGCCTTGCAGGGCTGGCTGCGCGACACGCTTGGCATCGACGCAGGTACCCCGGTGCTCGACCTGGGCGCCGGCACCGGCAAGTTCACCCGCCTGCTTACCGCCCTGGCGCCGCGCCTGACGGCAGTGGAGCCGGTGGCCGCCATGCGTGAGCGATTCCACGAGCGACTCCCCGAGGTTCCCGTGCTCGAAGGCACCGCCCAGCATATCCCACTGGCCGACGCCAGCCAGCAGGTGCTGGTCTGCGCCCAGGCCTTCCACTGGTTCGCCGATGCCGCCGCCCTGCGCGAGATGCACCGGGTACTGGCGCCGGGCGGGCGCCTGGGGCTGATCTGGAACGTGCGCGACGAAACGGTCGACTGGGTGGCGCGGATCACCGAGATCATCACCCCCTACGAGGGCGACACCCCGCGTTTCCACACGGGTCGCTGGCGCGACGCCTTCGCGGGCAGCCGCTTCAGCGCGCCGCAACTGACCACCCTGCCCCACGTCCATGAAGGCAACCCGCAGACGGTGATCCTCGAGCGCCTGCGCTCGGTCAGCTTCATCGCCGCCCTACCCCAGGCCGAGCAGGACAGGGTCATGGCCCGGTTGCAAGACCTGGTCGACAACCACCCGGCGCTCAAGGGCCGCGAGCGCGTTGCCTTCCCGTACCAGACCCAGGCCTACGTCTGCCAACGCCTGGCGTAATGCAATTGTCATGATTCATGCCTTGACCCTGCACGGGTCAAGGCGTATGGTCCGCCGCGCATTCAAGCATCCCCCACACAGGAGTCCCCTGCATTGGACAGTAGCCCCAGTCGATTGCGACAGGCCCACACGGCGAGCTAGTCCGGCAGCGTTCCTGCCACTGTCTCGCCGCATCCGGTAGACGGTGGTTTCCTTCAGCCCAGCGTGGCTGAACATTCCTCCTTCCTTTCCAGCCCTGCCACGTGGCATGGCGCGTGGTCCTGCGCATTCCTCGCTTTCATTCGCGCCGCCCTAGGTCGGCGCTCGTGCGGGCCATCGCCCGCGGAACGGAGTTCGCTATGGATTGGAAAATCTTTCTGCTGCGCGTCAGCGTGGCCCTGCTGCTCGGTGCCCTGATCGGTGCCGAGCGTCAACTGCGCCAGCGCCTGACGGGCCTGCGCACCAACGCCCTGGTCAGCACCGGCGCCTGCCTGTTCGTGCTGATGACCCAGGCCGTGCCGGGCATGGCGCCCACCGATGCCTCGCGCATCGCCGCCTATGTGGTGTCGGGCATCGGCTTTCTCGGCGGTGGCGTAATCATGCGCGACGGTTTCAATGTACGCGGCCTGAACACCGCCGCCACCCTCTGGTGCACCGCCGCGGTCGGCGTGTTGTGCAGCCTCGGCTTGCTGCTGGAGGCCTCCCTGGGCAGCCTGGTGGTGCTGTGCGCCAACATCCTGCTGCGCGACCTCGCCCAGCGCCTGGACCGCCAGGACGTGGTGCCGGCCAGCGAGGTCGAGCAGCGCTACGAGGTGCGCATCGTCTGCCGCGCCGAGGACGAGATCCAGGTACGCAGCCTGATGCTGCACAGCCTCAGCGACCCAGGCCTGCGCCTGCAGTCACTGCACAGCGAGGACCTGCCCGACCCGGCACGCCTGGAAGTGCGCGCCGAACTGCTCGGCACGCCGAAGGCGCCGACCCAGCTGGAGCGTCTGGTCGGGCGGGTGAGCCTGGAGAAAGGTGTCAGCGCCGTGCGCTGGCAGTTGCAGGCCCAGGGTCTGCCCACTGACTAAACGTCGTCACGCACGTGCCGTTCGCGCAGCTCCTGGCGCTCCTTGGCCTCGACGCACAGGGTCGCGGTGGGCCGCAGCAGCAAGCGGCGCAGGCCGATCGGTTCACCGGTTTCCTCGCACCAGCCATAATCGCCACGGGCCAGGCGCTCCAGCGCCTGGTCGATCTTGTCCAGCAGCTTCTTCTCCCGCTCCAGCGAGCGCAGTTGCCAGTGGCGCTCCTCCTCGGCGCTGCCGATGTCGGCGGGGTCGCTGTGCACTTCCTGTTCGCGCAGGGCGCGGAACTCCTGCTCGATGCGCGTCTGCAGCTCGCCGCGCTGGGTCAGCAGCAGGTTGCGGAAGAACTGGCGCTGGGGTTCGTTCATGTAGGCAGTGGCGGGTTGTTGCAGCAGTTGCTCTTCAGTCATGGGGGTCACTCCGGGACACTGGGGGCGCCTTGCGGCCTTTTCGCGGCATGGGGCCGTTTCTACGGGATCTGGGGGATTCAGCGGTCGAACATCAAGGGCAAGCCCTGGCATTGGTCACGTACCCGCCCCTGGTGCCAGGCCAACTGTCCGGACACCACCGTGCTGCGCACCACATGGTGGAAGGCGCGCTGCTGGAACGGCGTCCAGCCGCAGTGCGCCAGGATCGGATCGTCAGCGACGGCCCGTGGGCTGGCCAGGCGCTCGACGATGGCGAAGTCCGCCCAATACCCCTCGCGCAGGAAGCCGCGTTCGCGAATGGCGAACAGTTCGGCCACCGCGTGGCTGGTCTTGTTCACCACCTGGGCCATGCTCAGCACCCCCTCGCTGACCAGCTCCAGCGCCGCCGGCAAGGCATGCTGCACCAGCGGCAGCCCCGATGGCGCGCGGGTATACACGCGGCGCTTTTCCTCCAAAGTGTGCGGCGCATGGTCGGTGCCGATCACATCGATGCGGTCGCGGGCCAGGGCCTTGCGCAGGGCATCGCGGTCGGTACCGGTCTTGATCGCCGGGTTGCACTTGATCAGGTGACCGAGGCTAGCGTAGTCGCTGTCGTCGAACAGCAGGTGGTGCAGGCACACCTCGGCGGTGATGTGCTTGCCGCTCACCGGGCCCGGCGTGAACAGCGCCAGCTCGCGCACCGTGCTCAGGTGCAGCACGTGCAGGCGCGTGCCGAAGCGCCGGGCCAGCTCCACCGCCAGGCTCGAGGAGCGGTAGCAGGCGTCGGCGTCGCGGATCAGCGGGTGTGCGGCGGGGGGAATGAACTCACCATGGCGGGCCAGCCACCAGCCCTCGTTCTCGAGGATGCTCGGAGTGTGCTCGCAGTGGGCCAGGACGAGGGTCGGCGCATAGACGAAGAGCTTTTCCAGTACCTGCGGGTCGTCCACCAGCATGTCGCCCGTGGAGGCGCCCATGAACACCTTGATCCCGGCCACTTCGCGCGGATCGAGGGCAGCGATGGTGTCCAGGTTGTCGCGGCTCACGCCGAAATGGAAGCCGTAGTTGGCCCGCGAACTCGCCGCCGCCCGCCGCTTCTTGTCGGCCAGCGCTTCCAAGGTCAGGGTCGGCGGGTTGGTGTTGGGCATGTCCATGTAGCTGGTGATGCCCCCGGCCACCGCCGCCCGCGACTCGCTGGCGATGCTGCCCTTGTGCGGCGCCCCCGGCTCGCGAAAATGCACTTGGTCGTCGATCATCCCCGGCAACAGCCAGGCGCCCTTGGCATCGATCTCCAGCGTCGCCCGGGCATTGCCGAGGCTGCCGGCGATCCGCTCGATGCGCCCGTGGCGCACCAGCAGGTCGCCTTCGAACTCGCGCCCTTCATTGACCAGCCGTGCGTTGCGCACCAGCAATGTGTCCATGTTCAGAACTCGTTCTGCAGAGCCTTGTAGCCCTGGACCAGGTCGATGTTGGTGCGCGCCACGTCCTCGGAGAACTCCGAGGCCGACACGCTGACCGGCGGGTAACGCTCCAGGTCGGTGTGCGGGCCGATGTGCTCGGTGGGCGGCACATAGAAGCGCGGCGGCAGGTCGCGGCCATCGACCACCGAGTTGTGCCGCACCACGCTGCCGTCGCCGACCTTGCAGTTGAACAGCACGCTGTTGAAGCCGATGAACACTCGGTCACCGACCTCGCACGGGCCATGCACGATGGAGCGGTGGGCGATCGAGCTGTACTGGCCGATGCGCACCGCCGCGCCGGACTTGGAGTGGATCACCACGCCGTCCTGGATATTGGAGTTGGCACCGATGACGATCGGCTGCATGTCGCCGCTGCCATCCACCTCGTCGGCGCGGATCACCGCGTAGGGGCCGACGAACACGTTGTCATGGATGATCACCTTGCCGCAAATGATGGCGGTGTGGTCGATATAGGCCGATTCAGCAATTTGCGGGAGATGGCCGGAGGGGTTTCTGCGGATCACGGTAAGGGCCCTGCAAGGAAGGAAGAGCCAAATGTTACGTTATAACATTTACAATGCAACACCTCCTCACGCCGATCTGGCAAACTCCGCCTACCTGCGCGACAACGCGCGGGCGCGCCATCGCACCTACAGGTCCTGATCTCCCATGCGTATCCGCCCCACCCTCGTCAGCGACATCCCCCTGCTTCCCGCCCTGGAACACTCCGCGGCCCAGGCTTTCCGGCAATTGCCGCACCTGACCTGGCTGGCCGACAGCGATGTGCTGAGCGAAGCCGAACACCTGGCGTTCGTCACCGAGGGCGACAGCTGGGTTGCCGTGGATGATCAGGACCGGCCGCTGGGTTTTCTCTGCGCCAGCGCCACAGGCGACGCCCTGCACATTCACGAGTTGTCGGTCCGCCAGGAAGCCCAGGGCCAGGGCCTGGGGCGTGGACTGCTGGACCAGGCGCGGGCGGCCGCGCGCCTGGGTGGCTTGCCCTGGCTGACCCTGACCACCTTCGACGATGTCCCCTGGAATGCCCCGTTCTACGCCCGCTATGGCTTCGAGCGCATCCCGGCGTCGCAGCTCGATACACGGCTGCAAG
>NZ_NIBE01000077.1:0-716 GCF_002205115.1 Pseudomonas sp. DrBHI1 | reverse complement strand
TCACCTTTCCGCCCTTACGGCGGGTTACTTAATGAGATGGTCACCCCGGCACCCTGCGAGGCGTACGCTTTCGCAGGGTGCTTTTACTTCGGAGACCGTCATCATGAGCAGCGTGACCCTGATCGGCATCGACATTGGTAAACATACCTTCCACCTGCACGCCCAGGACAAGTTCGGCAAAGAGGTAATGCGCAAGAAGTGCTCAAGGCAGCAGATGATGCGGTTTCTGGCCAATCATCCCCCTTGCACGGTAGTGATGGAGGCCTGTGCCGGTTCACACTGCCTGGCGCGAGAAATCAAAGCGATGGATCATGAGGCCAAGCTGATCTCGCCGCAGTTCGTTAAACCTTTCGTCAAGAGCAACAAGAATGACTTCGTCGATGCGCAAGCCATCTGCGAAGCCGCTTCCCGACCCTCCATGCGCTTTGTGACGCCAAAATCGCCTGAGCAGCAAACGCTCTCTGTTTCTCATCGGATGCGTGAATCATTGATCCGCGACCGAACCAAGACGGTGAACCAGATGCATGGGTTCCTGCTCGAATTCGGTGTCAGCCTGCCGACCGGATTGGCAGTGGTCAACCGCCTTGCTTCGGTGCTTGAAGAGCACGACCTGCCAATACGGCTCGTCGCATTACTGCAGCGCCTGCATGATCATTTCGTCTACTTGAGCGAGCAGATCAAGGTGTTGGACAAAGAGCTGGAGAGCCAACTGGCTG
>NZ_NIBE01000076.1:3938-23088 GCF_002205115.1 Pseudomonas sp. DrBHI1 | reverse complement strand
GCTGCCGGCGCTGATCGTGCTCGACGAGCCCAATTCCAATCTCGATGAGGCCGGGGAGCAGGCGTTGGTCGAGGCCATTGCCAGGCTGCGCGAGCACAAGCGCACGTTGATCCTGATCACCCACAAGTCCTCGCTGTTGGCCGGCCTGGACAACCTGCTGATGCTCAAGGGCGGCCAGTTGCAGGCCTTCGGCCCCACCGCCCGGGTGCTGCAGGACGCACAGCGGGCCGCTCGGCCGGCGCCCGCCCCCGTCGCGCCATCCTCCACACGCAACCCCATCGGCCTGAGCGTCACCTTCGGCCAGCCAAGAGCCTGACACCATGAGCGTACACGCCCTCTCCACGCAAAAGACCGAGGCGAGCCTGCTCAGCCTCGACGAACACCGCCCGGGCCGGGTGGGCCGCTGGCTGGTGCTGGCAGGTTTCGGCGGTTTCCTCCTGTGGGCCGCGCTGGCGCCGCTGGACAAAGGCGTGCCGGTCAGCGGCAGCGTGATGGTCGCCGGTAGCCGACAGGCCGTGCAGCACCCCACGGGCGGGGTGATCGAGCAGTTGCTGGTGCGTGACGGCGACACGGTGAGCGCCGGCCAGGTCGTGCTGCGCATGGATCCGACCCAGGCCCAGGCCCAGGTCGGTTCGCTACGGGTACAGTACGTCAACGCCCGCGCAGCCGAGGCGCGCCTGCTGGCCGAGCGCGATGGCAGGGCTTCGATCGACTTCCCCCAAGGCCTGCGTGACCAGGCCGCCAGTGCCTGGGTGGCCACGGTGCTGGAGAGCCAGCGGCAACTGCGCAGCAGCCGCGCCCAGGCGCTGGAGATGGAGCTTGGCGGCCTGCGCGAGAGCATCGCTGGCGCCGAAGCCTCGCTGCAGGGCCTGCAAGGCTCGCTGGCCAGCAAACAGGCCCAGCGTGACGCGCTGGACGAACAGTTGCGCGGCCTGCGCGAACTGGCTCGGGATGGCTACATCGCCCGCAATCGCCTGCTCGACAGTGAGCGCCTGCTGGCCCAGGTCAACGGCTCGATTGCCGAGGACTTCGGCAGCATCGGCCGCACCCGGCGTCAGGTCCTGGAACTCAAGCTGCGCATCGGCCAGCGCCAGCAGGAGTACCAGAACGAAGTGCGCCAGCAGCTCACCGAGCTGCAGGCCAGCGCAGAGGACCTGGACAACCGCCTGCGCAGCGCCGAGTTCGAGCTGGCCCATACCCAGGTGCGGGCCCCCGTGGCCGGCACCGTGGTGGGCCTGAGCGTGTTCACCGACGGTGGCGTCATCGCCCGCGGCCAGCAACTGATGGAGATCGTGCCGCGCGATGCGCCGCTGCTGGTCGAAGCCCGTGCCTCGGTGGACATGATCGACCGCCTGCGCCCCGGGTTGCCGGTGGAGCTGATGTTCGTCGCCTTCAACCAGAGCACCACGCCACGAGTGGATGGCGAGGTGACATTGGTCTCGGCCGATCGCCTGATCGACGAAAAGACCCAGCAGCCCTACTACCAGGTGCGCATCAAGGTCAGCGACCAGGGCCTCGGCCAACTGGCCGGCCTGGATATCCGCCCGGGCATGCCGGTGGAGGCCTTCGTGCGGACTGGCGAGCGCTCGCTGCTCAACTACCTGTTCAAGCCACTGGCCGACCGGGTGCATGTCGCGCTGACCGAGGAATAAGGGGATGTCCGTGCTACTGCGTGCCGCCTGCCCGCTGCTGTTGTTCACGAGCCTGTCGGCGCAGGCCCTGGACCTGGGTGACGCCTATGCCCTGGCGCTGCGCAACGATCCCACCTGGCAGGGCTCCATCGCCGAGCGCGAGGCCGGGCTCGAAAACCTGGCGATCGGTCGCGCTGGCCTGCTGCCCAGGTTGTCGTATCGCTACAACCGCGCCCGCAACGATTCCGAGGTGACCCAGCGTAGCCAGTTCGGCGACGTGACCACCCAGCGCGATTACCGCAGCTACAGCTCGACCCTGACCCTCGAGCAGCCGTTGTTCGACTACGCTGCCTGGAGCGACTACCGCCGTGGTGTGGCCCAGGCCGCCCTGGCCGACGAGCGCTATCGCGGTCGTGGCCAGGAGCTGATGGTGCGTCTGTTCGGCGCCTACAGCGAAGCGTTGTTCGCCAACGAACAGATCGCCCTGGCCCAGGCCCAGCGGCGTACCTATGCCGAGCAGATGACCCTCAACGAGCGCCTGCTCAAGGGCGGCGAGGGCACCCGCACCGATGTGCTGGAAACCCGCGCCCGCTACGAGTTGGCGCAGGCCCAGGAAATCGAGGCTGGCGACAATCTCGATGCGGCGCTGCACGCCTTGCAGGCGATCATCGGCGAGCCGGTGGCGGTCGAGGACCTGACGCCGATGACCGCCGATTTTCGCGTCCAACCCCTCACCCCCACACGTTTCGAGCGCTGGCGCGACCTGGCCGTGGCCCACAACGCCGAGCTGGCCAGCCAGCGCCATGGGTTGGAGGTCGCCGAGCAGAACATCGAGCGGCAACGGGCCGGGCACCTGCCTTCGTTGAGTGCCTATGCCAGCAAGGGCATTTCCAGTTCGAGCTCCGAGAGCAGCTACAACCAACGCTACGATACCGACAGCATCGGCGTGCAGTTGAGCGTGCCGCTGTATGCCGGTGGCGGGGTGCAGGCGTCAGTGCGTCAGGCTCGTGCCCAGCGCGATGCCGCGGGGTTCGAACTGGATGCACAGCTGAACGACACGCTCACCCAACTGCGTCGGCAGTTCAACCTCTGTGCCAGCGGCACGGCGAAGATCCGCGCCTACGACCTGGCGGTGAAGGCGGCCTCGGCCCTGGTGCAGGCCACACGCAAGAGCGTGCGGGGAGGGGAAAGGGTCAACCTCGATGTGCTGGATGCCGAGCAACAGCTGTTCAGTGCCAGGCGTGACCTGGCGCAGGCACGCCATGAGTACCTGCGGGCGTGGTTGCAGCTGCGCTATCTGGCGGGCGTACTGGAGGCGGGGGATCTGAATGCGTTGAGCAGGTATTTCCTGTCGCACGGATAGTGCGTCGGCGCTCCGACACCTGCACCAGATAAAAAAGGGAGCCGACGATGCGCGTCGGCTCCCCCTCGATGACCGTCCTGGTCAGCGATCAGTGTTCGGCAACCGCCTTGCGCCTGGGCGCCTCGTTGCCGTGCTCGTCAAGCTCCAGCACCGGAACCTCATTGCCGTCGGCGTCGAACAGCTTGCCGTCCTTGAAGTAGTCGCCATCGCGCAGGGCCGAGATGTCCGAGTACTGGATGGTGCGCTCGTAGGCCGCGGCGAACACCGACTGGTTTTCCGAGTTGCCGGTGGTGAAGTGGTTGAAGATCAGGTTCAGCAGGATGGCCATGATCGCCGCCGAGCTGATGCCGGAGTGGAAGATGGTTTCGAACCAGCTCGGGAAGTTGTGGTAGAAGGTCGGCGCCGCGATCGGGATCATGCCGAAGCCCAGCGAGGCAGCGACGATGATCAGGTTGACGTTGTTCTTGTAGTTGACCTTGGACAGGGTGCGGATGCCGCTGGCCGCCACGGTGCCGAACAGCACGATACCCGCGCCGCCGAGGACCGGGGTCGGTACCGCGGCGATGACCCGGCCCATGATCGGCAGCAGGCCCAGCACCACCAGGATTACCCCGCCGGTGGCCACCACGTAGCGGCTCTTCACCCCGGTCACGGCCACCAGGCCGACGTTCTGGGCAAAGGCGCTCTGGGTGAACGAGCCGAAGATCGGCGCCAGGATGCTCGACGCCATGTCGGCGCGCAGGCCATTGCCCAGGCGCTTGGAGTCGACCTTGGTGTCGATGATCTCACCCACGGCGAGGATGTCCGCCGAGGTTTCCACCAGGGTCACCATGATCACGATGCACATCGACAGGATCGCGGCGATATGGAAGGTCGGCATGCCGAAGTGGAACGGCGTGGGGAAGGCGAAGATCGGGCCTTCGGTAACTTTGCTGAAGTCGGTCATGCCCAGCGCCCAGGCAATCAGGGTGCCGGCGACCATGGCCAGGAGGATCGACAGGCGCGAGATGCTCGCGCTGCCCAGCTTGCTCAGCAGCAGGACGATGGCGAAGGTCAGGGCCGCCAGGCCGATGTTGGCCACGCTGCCGAACTCCGGCGAGGCGCTGTTGCCGCCCATCACCCAGCGTGCGGCCACGGGCATCAGGGTCAGGCCGATGGTGGTGATGACGATGCCGGTGACCAGCGGCGGGAAGAACTTGGTGATGCGCGAGAACACCGGGGTGATCAGGAAACCGATGAGCGAGGCCGCCATCACCGCGCCCAGCACCGAAGGCAAGCCGCCACCGCTCTGGCTGCCGAGGATCGCGCCCATGGTCGCCACACCGGCGAACGACACGCCCTGCACCAGCGGCAGCTGGCAGCCGAAGAACGGCAGGCCAAGGGTCTGCAGCAACGTCGCCAGGCCTCCGGCGAACAGCGAGGCGGCGATCAACAGGCCGATTTCCGCCGGGGCCAGGCCGGCGGCCTGGCCGAGGATCAGGGGTACGGCGACAATCCCTCCATACATGGTCAGGACATGCTGCAGCCCGTAGGCCAGGTTGGCGCCAAGGCCGAGGTTCTCGTCCTCGGGGCGCGGGGCGGGAGACGTGCTGGGGGACGTGGTCATTGGAGCAGGCTCTCTGTTTATTGTTGTGCCGCTACTGTAGACAACAAGCACAAAAAATTGCCACAAAAATTGTATACAAAGTTTTGATCGTAGCGACGGAACTGGTGCGTCCAGGGTGCGTGAAACCTGGATGCAGGTTGCGTTCCAACTTGCAGGATGCTGTTCCAGAGGGGTGTGTACAAAGAGCTTGGCAGGCGTATGAAAGCTGTCTGGCTGGACAGGAAAGCCGTCACAGCCAGATAGGTAGCAAGCTAAGAGATATCAATCTTCGATGAGTTCGCGCAGCTCGCGCATCATTTCGGTGCTGTCACCCACGTTCAGTTCCACCAGACGGTGCAGATGGGTCATCGAATCGATGTCGATGTGCAGGCAGATGAAACCCAGGCGGCTCGGCTCCTCGTGGCGCAGTTCGACCTGCATCAGCACCTGGGTCTTCTTGTCGTTGAGGTGGATGATCGCTTCGAAATCCTGGGTGAGGTCGGCATTCCAGGGATCGGGGCGCTCGATCAGCAAGCCCTTGAGCGACAGGTCGAGCAGTTTCACCGGCCAGCGCCGCTCGCCCTGGCGCAGTTCAGTGGGGGCATCGAAGGCGATGCGTTGAAAGCGGCGGCGTTCGTCGTGGTCGCTCATGGGAAAAGCCCTCGGGGGTTCAACCTGACTATAGTGGGTTATGGTGCAGTATCAGGTACCGCAATCTGGCCGCAGAGGCTCTAGACCAAAGCAAGTGTGGCAATGCGCGATGAGTCGCCCTAGACTCGATGGGCGGTCTTTCCAATCCACCAGCTGGAAGTAAACCATGAACAACAATAATAGCCTGCTACGCCACATTCCGTGGCTGGCGCTGGCAGTCATAGGGGCCTGCGCGCTGGGTGTGGTCGCCCTGCGTCGCGGTGAGGCCATCAACGCCTTGTGGATCGTGGTCGCGGCAGTGGCCCTTTACCTGGTCGCCTACCGTTACTACAGCCTGTTCATCGCCACCAAGGTGATGCAGCTCGACCCCCGCCGGGCCACGCCCGCGGTGCTCAACAACGATGGCCTGGACTACGTCCCGACCAACAAGCACATTCTCTTCGGCCACCACTTCGCCGCCATCGCCGGCGCCGGCCCGCTCGTCGGCCCGGTGCTCGCCGCGCAGATGGGCTACCTGCCCGGCACGCTGTGGCTGATCGCCGGCGTGGTGCTGGCCGGCGCGGTGCAGGACTTCATGGTCCTGTTCCTCTCCACCCGCCGCAACGGCCGCTCGCTGGGCGACATGGTACGCGAGGAAATGGGCCGCATCCCGGGCACCATCGCCCTGTTCGGCTGCTTCCTGATCATGATCATCATCCTCGCGGTGCTGGCGCTGATCGTGGTCAAGGCCCTGGCCGAGAGCCCGTGGGGCATGTTCACGGTGATGGCGACCATCCCGATCGCGATGTTCATGGGCATCTACATGCGCTACATCCGCCCGGGCCGCATCGGCGAGATCTCGGTCATCGGCGTGGTCCTGCTGCTGCTGTCGATCTGGCTGGGGGGCCAGATCGCCGCAGATCCGGTGTGGGGCCCGGCGTTCACCTTCACCGGCGTGCAGATCACCTGGATGCTGGTCGGCTACGGTTTCGTCGCTGCCGTGCTGCCGGTGTGGCTGGTGCTGGCGCCGCGTGACTACCTGTCGACCTTTCTCAAGATCGGCACCATCGTCGGCCTTGCCATCGGCATCCTGATCATCGCGCCCGAACTGAAGATGCCGGCGCTGACCCAGTTCACCGACGGCACGGGCCCGGTTTGGAAGGGCACTCTGTTCCCGTTCCTGTTTATCACCATCGCCTGCGGCGCGGTGTCCGGCTTCCACGCGCTGATCTCCTCGGGGACCACGCCCAAGCTGCTGGACAACGAAACCAACGCCCGCTACATCGGCTACGGCGGCATGCTGATGGAGTCGTTCGTCGCCATCATGGCCATGGTCGCCGCCTCGGTGATCGAGCCGGGGGTGTACTTCGCCATGAACAGCCCGGCCGCTGTGGTCGGTGCCGACGTCGTCTCGGTGGCGCAGACTGTGAGCAGCTGGGGCTTCATGATCACACCCGAGCAGCTCGAGGCCACCGCCCGTGATATCGGCGAGCACACCATCCTGGCCCGTGCCGGTGGTGCACCGACCCTGGCGGTGGGCATTGCGCAGATCCTGCACCAGGTACTGCCGGGTGAGAACACCATGGCGTTCTGGTACCACTTCGCGATTCTGTTCGAGGCGCTGTTCATCCTCACTGCAGTAGACGCCGGTACCCGTGCCGGTCGCTTCATGCTGCAGGATTTGCTGGGCAGCTTCGTGCCGGCCCTGAAACGCACCGAGTCGTGGACCGCCAACCTGATCGGCACCGCCGGTTGCGTGGCGCTGTGGGGCTATCTGCTGTACCAGGGCGTGATCGACCCTCTGGGTGGCATCAACACCCTGTGGCCGCTGTTCGGCATCTCCAACCAGATGCTCGCCGGCATCGCCTTGATGCTGGGCACCGTGGTGTTGATCAAGATGAAGCGCCAGCGCTACGTCTGGGTCACCCTGCTGCCGGCCGTGTGGCTGCTGATCTGCACCACCACCGCGGGCCTGATCAAGTTGTTCGACCCGAACCCTGCGGTCGGCTTCCTGGCCCTGGCCAAGAAGTACAGCACCGCGCTGGATGCCGGCCAAGTGCTGGCCCCGGCCAAGGACATCGGCCAGATGCAGCATGTGATCTTCAACGCCTACACCAACGCCGGCCTGACCGTGCTGTTCCTGGTGGTGGTGTTCAGCGTGCTGTTCTTCGCCGTCAAGGTTGGCCTCGCCGCCCTGGGTCGCAAGGAGCGCACCGACAAGGAAACCCCGTTCCAGGCCCTGCCTGACGCTTGAGAGGATCGCCGCGATGTTCAACGACCTGGGTCGACTGGGCAAGTACCTGGGGCAGGCCGCCCGCCTGATGGTCGGCATGCCCGACTACGACAACTATGTCGAGCACATGCGCAAGAAGCACCCGGACAAGCCGGTGATGAGCTACGAAGAGTTCTTCCGCGAGCGCCAGGAAGCGCGCTATGGTGGCAAGTCCGGGCCCAAGTGCTGTTGAACCCGCGACACGCGTGAACCAGTGGGAGCCCGGGCAACCGGGCTCCCACTTTCATTTTCAGCTGCAGGAGACAACCGCGTGCAAACGCCGATTCCCGTTACCGTGCTGACCGGCTTCCTTGGCGCCGGCAAGACCACATTGCTCAAGCATATGCTCAGGGCCGAGCATGGCCTGAAGCTCGCCGTGATCGAAAACGAATTCAGCGAGGCCGGCATCGACAGCCAGCTGCTGGGCGATGAACCGGTGCAGGTCATGACCCTGGCCAACGGCTGCGTGTGCTGCAGCATCCATGGCGACCTGACTCGGGCCCTGTACCTGCTGCTCGAACGGCTGGATGCCGGTGAAATCGCCTTCGATCGCCTGGTCATCGAGTGCACCGGCCTTGCCGATCCGGCGCCGGTGGCGCAGACCTTCTTCATCGATGAAGAGCTGCGCGAGCGCTATATCCTCGACGGCATTATCACCCTGGTCGACACCGCCCATGCCGAGCTGCACCTGACCCAGGCCATCGCCCAGGCCCAGGTTGGCTTCGCCGACCGCCTGCTGCTGAGCAAGACCGACCTGGTCGAGCCACAGGTGGTCGACGCCCTGCGCGAGCGTCTGGCGCGTATCAATGGCCGGGCGGCAATCCGCGTGGTCGAGCACGGCCGCATCGACCTGGCCGAGCTACTCGATGTGCGCGGCTTCAACCTCAACCCGGACCTGGGCATCAGCCCAAAGCCCACCTTGCGCCCGCTGCTAAAGCCGGCCACCCCTGACCGTATCTCGACGCTGGTGCTGCATACCGAAACGCCGTTGGACATCGATCGGCTCAGCGACTTCATGAACGAGCTGCTGGAAGAGCACGGCAAGCAATTGCTGCGCTACAAGGGGGTATTGAACATTGCCGGTGAGGACCGCCGTCTGGTGTTCCAAGGGGTGCTGAAGCTCTATGGCTTTGATTGGGACGCCGAGTGGAAGGACGGCGAGACACGGGAAAGCGTGATGGTGTTCATTGCCGATGAGCTGCCGGAAGAGAATATTCGGGCAGGGTTTGAGGCGTTGTATCACGCATGAGTGGGACGTAGCTGACTGGTTGATGCCGCCAAATGGCGGCATTTTTTTGCCTCGTTCAATACATTGGGCCACACGCTATGGCCCCCTTGAAAGAGGTACCTTTTTTGGTGCGCTCGGTCGAGTCACAAGCGGGTGATTGCCTGGCAGCTGACTGAGGCGATGAAGCAGCAGAGGGTCAGCAAGAAGGCGCTTGCCGAGCGCATGCACACCAGCCGTACGGCGGTCGATCGAGCGCTTGATCAGACGGATGCCGGCATGACGCTGGCAACGCTGGCCAGTGCGGCGAGAGCCTTGGATCAGCGCGTGGAAATACGTCTCGTGCCGGATGTCGCAACAACTCGCTGAGAACAAGCACAAAAAAGCCCGGCACATGGCCGGGCTTTTTCACATCAGGCGTCCGCCAATCAGTTGCCGTACACCGGCAGCTTCTTGCAGATCGCCTTGACCTTCTCGCGCACGGCGTCGATCACCGCTTCGTTGTTCAGGTCGGCCAGGATGTCGCAGATCCAGCCAGCCAGTTCGCGGCACTCGGCTTCCTTGAAGCCACGGGTGGTGACGGCAGGGGTGCCGAAACGCAGGCCCGAGGTGACGAACGGCGAACGTGGGTCGTTCGGGACCGAGTTCTTGTTGACGGTGATGAACGCCTTGCCCAGGGCGGCGTCGGCGTCCTTACCGGAGATTTCCTGCTTGATCAGCGACAGCAGGAACAGGTGGTTCTGGGTGCCGCCGGATACGACGTCGAAACCACGCTCGATGAACACTTCGGCCATGGCCTGGGCGTTCTTTACCACTTGCTGCTGGTAGGCCTTGAACTCAGGCTGCAGCGCTTCCTTGAAGCAGATCGCCTTGGCGGCGATGACGTGCTCCAGCGGGCCGCCCTGGGCGCCCGGGAAGACCGCGGAGTTCAGCTTCTTCTCGATGTCGGCGTTGGCGCGGGCCAGGATCAGGCCGCCACGCGGACCGCGCAGGGTCTTGTGGGTGGTGGTGGTGACCACGTCGGCGAACGGAACAGGGTTCGGGTACACGCCGGCGGCGACCAAGCCAGCCACGTGGGCCATGTCGACGAACAGGTAGGCACCGACCTTGTCGGCGATTTCACGGAAGCGTGGGAAGTCCAGGACCTGCGAGTAGGCGGAGAAGCCGGCGACGATCATCTTCGGCTTGTGCTCCAGGGCCAGTGCTTCGACTTCGTCGTAGTTGATCAGGCCGTTGGCGTCGATGCCGTACTGGATGGCGTTGTACAGCTTGCCCGAGGAGGAGACGCTGGCGCCGTGGGTCAGGTGACCGCCGTGGGCCAGGCTCATGCCCAGGATGGTGTCACCGGCCGACAGCAGGGCCAGGTAGACGGCGGCGTTGGCCTGGGAGCCGGCGTGCGGCTGGACGTTGGCGTAGTCGGCGCCGAACAGCTCCTTGGCGCGGTCGATGGCCAGCTGCTCGACGACGTCGACGTACTCGCAACCACCGTAGTAGCGCTTGCCTGGGTAGCCTTCGGCGTACTTGTTGGTCAGAACCGAACCCTGGGCCTCCATGACCGCCGGGCTGGTGTAGTTTTCCGAAGCGATCAGCTCGATATGCTCTTCCTGGCGCAGGGCTTCTTGCTGCATGGCTTCGAAGAGCTCGGCGTCGTACTTGGCAATGGTCAAATCACGGCTGAACATGGCGGTCCTCAAGGATCGGGCAGAATTGGGGGGGCATTCTAACCGATTGATTCGCCGCTGGCATATGAAGTGGCATCAAGTCGCGGACCAATGGCCCTCATGTTGCAGCCCGCGCCGTTTCTGGGCTGGAGTTGACTTTTGGGTCCGTTTTTCAAGGCTTGGCGCCGTGCACTGTGGGAGCGGCCTTGCGTCGCGAAAGGGCCGCAAAGCGGCCCCGGCGATCTTTGCGTTAACACTTAGGTCCTGGGGCTGCTGCGCAGCCCTTTCGCGACGCAAGGCCGCTCCCACGGAAACCGTCTCGTGTCACCGTCGTCACTGGAACATGAACAACGTCTCGTTGCTGAACTGCGCCTCGAACTGGTTGGCCGGCATCGGCCTGCCGAACAGGTAGCCCTGCACCTCGTCGCAGCCGTGCTCGCGCAGGAACTCCAGCTGCTCGTGGGTCTCCACGCCCTCGGCGATCACCGCCAGGTTGAGGCTGTGGGCCATGGCGATGATCGCCCGGGCGATCTGCGCGTCCTGCTCGCCCTCGGGCAGGCCGTCGACGAAGGTGCGGTCGATCTTGAGCACGTCGATGGGGAACTGCTTGAGGTAGTTGAGCGACGAGTAGCCGGTGCCGAAGTCGTCGACCGCGATGCTCAGGCCGAGATTCTTCAGGCTGTCGAGGATCTGCATGGCCTCGTTGACCTCGCGCATCAGGATGCTTTCGGTCAGCTCCAGCTCCAGGCAGGCCGGGGGCAGCCCGGTTTCCTCGAGGATGGTGGCGATGCGCGTACCCAGTTGGCCGTCGGAGAACTGCCGGGCGGAAATGTTCACCGACACCTTCGGTACCCGCACCTTCTCCTTGTGCCAGGCCTTGAGTTGGCGGCACGCCTCGCGCAGCACCCAGTCGCCGACGTCGACCACCAGGCCCAGCTCTTCGATCACCGGGATGAAGTCGCCCGGCGGCACCAGGCCGCGGGTCGGATGGCGCCAGCGCAGCAGCGCCTCGGCACCGGTCAGGCGCTTGCCGTCGCCGCTGAACTGCGGCTGGTAGTAGAGGGTGAACTCGTTTTGCTCCAGGGCATGGCGCAGGTCGCTCTCCAGCTCCAGGCGCTCCAGGGCGCTGGCGTTCATGTCTGCCTGGTAGAACTGGAAGTTGTTCTTGCCGCGCTCCTTGGCGTGGTACATCGCCGTGTCGGCGTTCTTCATCAGTTGGCTGAGCTCGCTGCCGTCCTGCGGGCTCAGGGCGATGCCGATACTGGCGGTGACAAAGAACTCGCGGTTTTCCAGGACGAACGGCGTGACCAGCCCGTCGAGGATGTGCTCGGCGACATGGATCGCCCGGTTGAGCGCCTGCTCGCGGGTGGCCTTGGGCTGCAGCAACAGGGTGAACTCGTCGCCGCCCATGCGCGCCACGGTGTCGTCGTCGTCGACGCAGGCCAGCAGGCGCTCGGCCATGTCCTTGAGCATGCGATCACCCGCGGCGTGGCCGAGGGAGTCGTTGATCGGCTTGAAGCGGTCGAGGTCGAGGAACATCAACACCACCCAGGCCTTCTGCCGTTCGGCCTGCTGCAGGGCGGTGTACAGGCGGTCCTGGAACAACGTGCGGTTGGGCAGGTGGGTCAGGGCGTCGTAGTAGGCCAGGCGGTGGATGCGCTGTTCGCTGGCCTTGCGCTCGCTGATGTCGGTGAAGAAGCACACGTAGCTGGCCAGGTCGCCCTCGTCGTCGAGCACTGCGGTGATGCCTACCCACGCCGGGTAGTGCTCGCCGTTGCGGCGCTTGAGCCAGACCTCGCCTTCCCAGGTACCGCGCTGGCTCAGTTGCTTGAGCACGTAGCCCAGCTGGGCGCTCTGCTGCTGTTCGACGGTGAGCATGCCGGGCAACTGGTCGAGCACTTCGGCCACGGCATAGCCGCTGACCCGGCTGAAAGCCTCGTTGGCCTGAACGATATAGCCGGCCGGGTCGGTGATGAGGATCGCCGAGGTGGAGTGTTCGAACACCGTCGCGGCCATGCGCAGGTCTTTCTCGGCCCGGCGCTGCTGGCTGATGTCGCGTCCCACGCCGAGCACGCCTTCGAAGCGCTCGTGTTCGTCCCACACCAGCACCAGGCGCAGCTCGATGGGGATCTTGCGGCCATCGGCGCGCAGGCAGTCGAACAGGAACAGCTGGGTGGGCAGGGTGCTGCGCAACTGGGCCAACTGCTCACTGTCGCCCAGCACCTTGCTGACCCGCTCCAACAGGTTGTAGACGCCGCTGAGCTGGGCGGGGTTGGCGACGATCGACTGCCAGCCGTTGGCGAAGATCCAGTCGGCCTGGTAGCCCAGCACCGCCTGCACCGAGGGGCTGACGTAGTTGAGCTGCAACTGGCTATCGGTGGAGAAGATCACGTCGCTGATGCTCTCGGCGAGCATGCGGTAGCGCTGCTCGCTGTCGCGCAGGGACTCGCTGGCCTCGATCTGCACGGTGACGTCCTTGCCCACGCCGATGATGCGGGTGACCTGGCCCTCGCTGTCGCGGGTCAGCACCTGCTCACGGATGTCGTAGCAGCGCCAGCCGCCGTCACGGTGGCGGAAACGCAGCTGGCAGTGCAGCGACTCGCCGTGGCCGGTGTCGCGCTGCTGCTGGCGCAGGGCACGATAGTGCTCGGCGTCGCCGGGGTGCAGGAGCATTTCCCAGAAGCGGTCGCCCATCTGCGCCAGTTCCACACGGTCGTAGCCCAGGGTCTGGCCGAGGTGGCGGTTGCTGAAGATCATGCGCTGGCTGTTGACGTCCTGCACGTAGAGCTGGTCGGGCACGGTGCGCACCACGTCCGACCAGAAGCCTTCGCGTTCGAGCAGCGACAGCTCCACCTGCTTGCGGCTGGTGATGTCGCTGATGCTCAGGATCACCGCCTGGTAGTCGCGGCGCTGCTGGGGCAGGCGGGCCATCAGCCACAGGTGCAGTTCGCCACCCTGCGGGGCGGGCAGGCGCACCTCCAGTTCAAGCTGCTGGCGCTCTTCGATCAGCGCGTCGATCAGTTGCATGCCGATACTGTCGCGGCTGTCGCCGCTGCCCTCGATCAGGCGCTGCCAGGCGCCTTCGTGGCTGTCGACATTGAGCAGCTGACGCGCCACCTGGTTGATCTCGGTGATCTTCAGTTCCGCCAGCAGCGTGCGGCGCAGCTTGGTGTCCAGCGCCAGGCTGTGCTTGAGCGCGGCGCGGTTGCGCAGGTGGTAACGGTCGAGCTGGCCGGGCAGGCTGGACAGGTCGAGCACGCACAAGGCCACGCCAGTGCCCTCGAAAATTTCCTGGTAGCGTCGGCGATCCTCCTGCAGGGCGCGCTGGCGGCGACGCATGTTGATCAGCGCCAGCACCGGCAGCAGGGCGCAGAACAGCACCAGCACACACTTGCCGATCAGCGCCGGCAGCAGTTTGTCGCGGGCCATGCCTGCGTCGAACAGGCCGCGCAGTTGCCAGGTGCTGTTGTCGATGAACGCGAGCATCACGCTCTGCAGCGGTTCGTCGCTGGCCTGGCGGTGGCCATGGTGCTGGATGATCTCGCCGCTGCGGCTGTTTTCCAGCAGCCACAGGGGGTGGGTGGGGCCGTCCAGGTGGCGGGTCAGCTCCTGGTAGTAGTCCGGGCTCAGGCGCAGCAGCCAGTAGCCGCGGTCCTGCTCGGCCGGCTGGCGCAGCAGCAGGTACACCCGCTGGTTGTCGGCGCCGTTGCCATAGAAGAAGGCGCGGCCTTGGTTCAGTTGCAGGAGGTCGTCAATCAACTGACGGTCCGGCGTGCCGTCGAGGCTGTCGCTGCGCACCTGCCCGGCGGCGTCCAGCCAGGCCAGGTCGCGCAGGGCCGGCAGGCGCGCCTGCAAGGTGGTGAGCAGGCTCGGCAGGGCGGCGGGCGCCGGTGGATTGACGTAAGGCTGGACCAGGTTCAGCGATTGCTGGGCCTTCAGCGCCATGTTCAGGCTCAGGTGGTCGGCCAATTCGGCGCTGGTCGTCAGGCTGTGCTGACGCAGGTCGGCCTGGGTATGGCGGAACTGGGCGAACAGTTGCCACAACAGCAAACCCAGCAAAACCAGGGCGAGCAGGGCCAGCGCCCCCTTGAGCGAGCCACGCAGGTGTGTGCCGGCCGAGGTGTCGGCAGGCCGCAGGGATGACGGTTGCGTGAGATTGGTCAAGCGTTGGGTCCTGCGATTTGGCTGGCGATGGCAGGGGTTGCGTCCTCGCAGCATGCACGGCGCGTGCCGTGGTCGCTGGGCGCACTATAAGGCGCACGCGAGAAGCCGACTAGCATGCCCGCAAACATGGCAAAGTGCCAGCCCGTATGTCCGCGCACCGCCCGGCAGCCGGTCATGTCGGTTCGGCAAGCCCCTGCAACCTGTGCGAGAATGCCGCCCGCTTCATAGTCAACGCAACGGAGATGTACGGTTTTGGTTACCCACTATTCCACCAATGGCCTCGATTCCGCCTGTGGGCGCAGCAGTCAGACCCTGGTCAGCACTGCCGTGACCGAGGACGTATCCTGCAAGACCTGCCAGCGTTCGCTGGCCAAGCCGGACACGGCTGCCGCCAGTGCCAACAAGACGCCGTCGCTGGCCGAACTGCGCAAGCAGGCCATGCCTGCGGTCGAGGCCGTCACCCCGGCGGCTGGCAAGCCTGTTGCCGCGCCCGCCAAGGCCGCGAGCAAGCCCGCCGCCAAGGCTGCGGAAAAACCTGCCCGCAATGGCGGCTTCAGCGTCAAGGCCGCCTGGGCCGCGCGCCTGGCCGAGCAGTCGGACCGTTGCCGCCTGCCGCGCGGCAAGGTCAAGCAAGCGCACGTCTGAGCCTGCGTCACCTTGATCGCGGGCCAACCCCGCTCCCATGCAACAACGCTGTGGCGTGGGAGCGGGCTTGACCCGCGGTAGCCGCCGAACGGCGCCGCCATCTACCCATCTGTGCAACGCCGCGAGTTGGCGTAGAATGGCCCACTTTGTTCAACGACACCCCGTAATCACATCCCCCTGGCCCATGCCGGGGCGCGTGTCTTTACCTATCTGATAGAGGGCTTGGTTTTGGCTCAATACGTCTACACCATGCATCGGCTGAGCAAGGTCGTGCCGCCGAAGCGGGAAATTCTCAAGAACATTTCCCTGTCGTTCTTCCCTGGCGCCAAGATCGGCGTGCTGGGCCTGAACGGCGCGGGTAAATCGACCCTGCTGCGGATCATGGCGGGCGTCGACAAGGAATTCGACGGCGAAGCCCGTCCGATGCCCGACATCAACGTCGGCTACCTGCCCCAGGAGCCGCAGCTGGATCCGACCAAGACCGTGCGTGAAGTGGTCGAGGAAGCGGTCAGCGTGATCAAGGACGCCCAGGCCCGCCTGGACGAGGTCTACGCCGCCTACGCCGACCCCGACGCCGACTTCGACAAGCTGGCCGCCGAGCAGGCCAAGCTCGAGGCTATCCTGCAGGCCGCCGACGGCCACAACCTGGAGCGTCAGCTGGACGTTGCCGCCGACGCCTTGCGCCTGCCGGCCTGGGACGCCAAGATCGAGCACCTGTCCGGTGGCGAGAAGCGCCGCGTGGCCCTGTGCCGCCTGCTGCTGTCGGCTCCCGACATGCTGCTGCTGGACGAACCGACCAACCACCTGGACGCCGACTCGGTGGCCTGGCTTGAGCGTTTCCTCCACGACTTCCCCGGCACCGTGGTGGCGATCACCCACGACCGTTACTTCCTCGACAACGTCGCCGGCTGGATCCTCGAACTGGACCGCGGCGCCGGCATCCCGTACGAAGGCAACTACTCGGGCTGGCTGGAGGCCAAGTCGGAGCGTCTGGCCCAGGAATCCAAGCAGCAGAGCGCCCACGAGAAGGCCATGAAAGAGGAACTGGAGTGGGTGCGCAAAGGCGCCAAGGCCCGCCAGTCCAAGTCCAAGGCCCGTCTGCAGCGTTTCGAAGAGATGCAGTCGCAGGAATTCCAGAAGCGCAGCGAGACCAACGAGATCTACATCCCGGCCGGTCCGCGCCTGGGCGACAAGGTCATCGAGTTCAAGAACGTCACCAAGGGCTACGGTGATCGCGTGCTGATCGACAACCTGTCGTTCGCCATGCCCAAGGGCGCCATCGTCGGCGTGATCGGCGGCAACGGTGCCGGTAAGTCGACCCTGTTCCGCATGCTGATGGGCAAGGAGCAGCCGGACTCGGGCAGCATCGAGATCGGTGAAACCGTGCAACTGGCCTGCGTCGACCAGAGCCGCGAGGACCTGGACGGCAGCAAGACCGTGTTCCAGCAGATCTCCGACGGTTCCGACCAGATCCGCATCGGCAGCTACGAGATTCCGTCGCGCACCTACGTCGGCCGCTTCAACTTCAAGGGTGGCGACCAGCAGAAGTTCGTCAAGGACCTCTCCGGTGGTGAGCGTGGCCGCCTGCACCTGGCCCTGACCCTGAAGGAGGGCGGCAACGTCCTGCTGCTCGACGAACCGTCCAACGACCTCGACGTCGAAACCCTGCGTTCCCTGGAAGAAGCCCTGCTGGACTTCCCGGGCGCCGCCATCGTGATTTCCCACGACCGTTGGTTCCTGGACCGTGTGGCCACGCACATCCTGGCGTACGAAGACGACTCGAGCGTGGTGTTCTTCGAGGGCAACTACACCGAGTACGAAGCCGACCGCAAGAAGCGCCTGGGCGACGCCGCTGCCCAGCCGCACCGTGTACGTCACAAGAAACTGGCCCAGTAAGCCGGATTTCGCTGCACAGCAATGGGGCCCTTCGGGGCCCCATTTTTGTGCCTGGCATTCGAGCGTCGGCGGGGCAAGGTGGAAGCGGGCTTGCCTTGCGATAGCCGGGTTCAAGCCGATCAGCCAAGCAAGATCCTGTGTCTCGAATTTTGTATACACTTATAGAAAACGCACCAAATAATTTCATAAAAACGACATTGCGCCCTGTTCCAGTGCGATTGGTTCTTGGTACATTCGGGAAAAAACCAAAAACAATCCCTCTTGGTGAGATGTCTACCATGATCGAATCTGTCGACGATTTCCTGGCCCGCCTGCAACAGCGCGACCCGGCTCAGCCCGAGTTCCACCAGGCCGTGGAAGAAGTGTTACGCAGCCTGTGGCCGTTCCTCGAACAAAACCCTCACTACCTCAAGGCCGGCATCCTCGAGCGCATGGTCGAGCCCGAGCGCGCGGTGCTGTTCCGCGTGTCGTGGGTCGATGACCAGGGCAAGGTGCAGGTCAACCGCGGCTACCGCATCCAGATGAGCAGCGCCATCGGCCCGTACAAGGGCGGCCTGCGCTTCCACCCGTCGGTGAACCTGGGCGTGCTCAAGTTCCTGGCCTTCGAGCAGGTGTTCAAGAACTCGCTGACCTCGCTGCCCATGGGCGGTGGCAAGGGCGGTTCGGACTTCGACCCCAAGGGCAAGAGCGACGCCGAGGTGATGCGTTTCTGCCAGGCGTTCATGAGCGAGCTGTACCGTCATATCGGTGCCGACCTTGATGTACCGGCCGGTGATATCGGCGTCGGCGCCCGTGAGATCGGCTTCCTGTTCGGCCAGTACAAGCGCCTGGCCAACCAGTTCACCTCGGTGCTGACCGGCAAGGGCATGACCTACGGCGGCAGCCTGATTCGCCCGGAGGCCACCGGCTACGGTTGCGTGTACTTCGCCGAAGAGATGCTCAAGCGTCAGGACAAACGCATCGACGGTCGCCGCGTGGCGATCTCAGGCTCCGGCAACGTCGCCCAGTACGCTGCGCGCAAGGTCATGGACCTGGGCGGCAAGGTGATCTCGCTGTCCGACTCCGAAGGCACCCTGTTCTGCGAAGCCGGCCTGAACGACGCGCAATGGGATGCGCTGATGGAACTGAAGAACGTCAAGCGCGGCCGCCTCAGCGAGCTGGCCGGCTCGTTCGGCCTGGAGTTCCGCAAGGGCCAGACGCCGTGGTCCCTGCCGTGCGACATCGCCCTGCCGTGCGCCACCCAGAACGAACTGAACGCCGAGGACGCCCGTACCCTGCTGCGCAACGGCTGCATCTGTGTGGCCGAGGGCGCCAACATGCCGACCACCCTGGAGGCTGTGGATATCTTCATCGAGGCCGGCATCCTCTATGCGCCGGGCAAGGCTTCCAATGCCGGTGGCGTGGCCGTGTCGGGCCTGGAGATGTCGCAGAATGCCATGCGCCTGTTGTGGACCGCGGGCGAGGTGGACAGCAAGCTGCACCACATCATGCAGTCGATCCACCATGCGTGCGTGCACTATGGCGAAGAGGCCAATGGCAGCATCAACTACGTCAAGGGCGCCAACATTGCTGGCTTCGTCAAGGTCGCTGATGCGATGTTGGCGCAGGGCGTGGTTTGATTCGAGGTCATGGGGGCTGAAGTCTTGGCAAGACCGCTCCGCAGTCGCTTGTGCTAATGACTTAGTACTAATACTTGCGTCACCAGGCTTCGTCTACAGGATGAAATCAGCTTGATTTCATAGGTTTGCGCAGCGCCCGCCGTCCTCTACCACAGGTACTAACACCAAGTTGTGAACTACCTGTTTCGCTCTCCTCGGCTTTCACTGCTGGTTGTGAGTACAACAACCAGCAGCGGGAGTCTTCCCATGAACACTCAAGCGTGGATCAGGGCCGCAACGGCGCTGACGATGGTCATGTCCCTGGGCCTCACCGGTTGCAGCAGTGGCGGAGGTGGGCATCACAGTGAGGTCGATGGTTCCTCGGCCGACGGCGGTACGGGCGCAGGCACCGGTGCGGGTGCTGGAGACTCGGGCGGCGGGGCCGGTGGCGGTGGCACGGGCACCGGTGGTGGCAGCACC
>NZ_NIBE01000076.1:0-3858 GCF_002205115.1 Pseudomonas sp. DrBHI1 | reverse complement strand
ACCGCCCTGGTCACCGGCCAGGTGGTCGATCAACTGGGCAACACCGTCTCCGGTGTCGGTGACGGCGTGAGCAACCTGGGCCAGGTGATCGGCTCGCTGCCCATCGCCGGCGATACCTCGCTGACCGGCGGTGTGGGTGCGCTGGTGTCGTCCGCCGGCAACGCGGTGGACAGTGTTGGCAGTGGCCTTAGCGACGGCCTGGGGCAACTGGGCACTGGCAACAATGCCGTGGGTACCACGGTCGGCGTGGTCGGCGCGGCAACCGCCGACCTGGGCACGGGGGTCTCTGGCCTTGGCCAGGGCGTGACCGGACTGGCCAGCAACGGGCCGGTCGAGCAGGTGCCGGTGGTCAACCAGCTGGTCGCCGGGGCCGGGCAGGGTGTCGACCGGGTCGGCCAGGCGGTGACCATGCTTGGCAACACGCTCTCGCCGGTCGGCACCAGCGGTCCGCTGGCCGGTGCGACCCAAGGCGCGAGTGATGCCCTGGTGCCGGTGGTCTCGCTGGTGGAAAACACCACGGCCAATGTCACCCGGCAGACCGGACTCGCCGGCCCGCTCAACCAGGCGTTGAATCAAACCGGCACGGTCCTGAACCAGGCCGGCCAGCAACTGGCGGGTTCGGGCAATCCACTTGGCACCACGCTTGGGCAGGCAGTCGCCAATACCGGCACCACCGTGAGCACCGCCAGCGGGCTGGCGCCGGTCACCGGCGGCGCGCGCACCGGGCTGCTGGAAACCGCTGGTGGGGTGGTGGCAGGTGCCGGTAGTGGCTTGGCCGCGAGTATTGGCAGCCCGACGGTTGGCGGTATCGGCGGCAGCGTGGTGCAGGCGGGCAACAGCGTTGCCAGCCTGGGCCCGGTGCTCGGCGGCAACGGCGTGACCAACACGGCGGCAGGTGCTCCTGCCGCGGCACTCACCCAGCAGGTGGGCAGCGGACTCAGTCCGGTGGTCGCCGGTGTGTCCAGCGTGACCCAGCAGATCGGTGCCAGCACGGGCGCGGGAGCGCCGGTGGCCGGGTTGCTGAACCAGGTGGGTGGCGCGGTGGGTACCGTCGGCACGCAATTGACCGGCGCCACGGCCAACCCGACGGTCAGCCAGCTGGGCGCAACGGTGACGGCGGTGGGCGCAACGGTCGGCCAGGCCGGCACCCTGGTCAACGCCAATGGCGCACAGGGCAGCGGTCTCGGCGGCGCCCTGGGTGGCTTGACCGGCGCCCTGGCAGGCGGGCAGCGCTGACGCGACGGGCTACGCTAAAGGTGAGTGAGGCCGACCGGTGCGCCGTGCGCCGGTCGGTCACCCTGTCACCCTTGGATCATGGAGTGTCCGAATGCGCCGATTGCTGGTGACGATGCTGGCGCTGTCCGTGGCCAGCCTGGCCCGGGCCGAACCCCTGCCGAGTTTTCTCAACAGCAATGAGACCGAGCGCCGCCTGCCCACGCCGAACCTGCCGGTGGATGCCTATCGCCCCGGCCCCGCCGGCCTGCACGTGCCCACCGTGGACAGCGCGCGCCAATCCCCGCTGTTGATGAGCACGCAGGTGGCGGTGCGCAAGGTGCGCTTCGAAGGCGGCACCGTCTATCCATTGAGCGACCTGCGCGAGCATTTCCAGCCGTTGATTGGCCGTGAGGTGACACTCGCCGAGCTGATCGAGGTCACCCGTCGCCTGACCCAACGCTACCAGCAAGACGGGTACTTGCTTTCGTACGCCTACCTGCCGCCCCAGGACTTCGCCGATGGTCGGGTGCGGGTGGTTTTGGTGGAAGGCTACATCCACGACTATCAGGTACAGGGCGATATCGGCGCGGCGCGCGCCTACCTGGACCAGTTGATGGACCGCCTCAAGGCCGAGCGTCCGCTGACCCGTGAGAGCTTCGAGCGCTACACCAGCCTGGCCGGGCGCATCCCCGGGGTGACCTTCCAGGCCCAGGTACCGCCCCCGGCCACCACCGATGGCGCGACCCGGCTCCTGGCCCAGGTCTCGCGCAAACCGATCACGACCACCCTGAGCCTCAACGACGGCAGCCGCGACGACCTGCAGGCGCTGATCGGCGCCAGCAGCAACGCGCAAACGCGTTTCGCCGAGCAACTGAGCGCCAGCGTGCTGGTGCCGCCCGGCGAAGACAAGGAGCATTACTACCGCCTCGACTACAGCCAGTTCCTCGATGCCGAGGGCTCGAAGCTGCTGTTGTCGGCCTCGCGCTACCGCAGCGATCCCAAGGCGCGCATCCGCCTGGACAACGGCATCGACCTGACCCAGCACCGCGAGAACGATCGCTACTCGATGGGCATCAGCCAGACATTGATCGCCTCGCCCAGCGAATGGTTGGAGGTGGTCGGGCGCTTCTACGTGGTCAACGACCGCATCGACTACCAGGTGGTGGGCTTTCCGTTGCGCCTGGACAGCCAGACCGATATTCGTGCGCTGTCCTTCGAAGGTGATTGGCGCAAGGCCGAGGCACGGCGCCTGCGCATCCTCAGTGCCGGTGTCTACCAGGGCCTTGACCGCCTGGGGGCCAGCACCAATGCCGACTACGACCTGGACTTCCTGCGCCTGCGGGTATCGGGGGTGCAGAGCGACAACTTCACCGACAACTGGCAGGGTGTGGCCTCGGCGGCAGCCTACTGGAGCAACGACAGCCTGCCCGACAGCGAACGGGCGGTGTTCGGCGGGCAGAACTTCGGGCGGGGTTACCCCAGCGACCAGGGCTCGGGCGACAAGGGCTGGGGGTTGGCCTACGAGCTCAACTACAGCTTCCGGCGTGACGGCGCCTGGCTCAAGGTCGTGCAGCCGTACGTGGCACTCGACACGGCGCGGGCCTGGTTCAACGCGCTGGACGTGGAGGACACGAAGATGTCATCGGCGGCGCTGGGGCTGCGGTTCGGCGATATGCGCTACTACAACATCGCGGTCGAGGTGGCCAAGCCGATGTCGGACATCGCCCTGGACAGCTTCAACCGGCGGCCACGGCTGAACCTCAGTTTCAGTTATCAGCTGTAGGAGCGCGCAAGCTATTTGACGGCCTGCATCAATGGCTTGGGAAACAGGTTCTCCAGCGTCTCGAGTAGCCGTGCGTGGTAGATCGGCTTGCGGAACAGGTCGAGCACCTGCAGCCGCAGCAGGTCGCTGACATCGTCCATGTCGGCATGCCCGGACATCACGATCACCGGCAGGTGCTGGCGCGCGGTGTGCTCACGCAGGCGCTGCACCAGGCCCAGGCCGCTTTCCTCGGGCATGCGCAGGTCGGTGATTACCAGGGCGACATCGGGGTGGCGGGTCAATTGCTGCAGGGCGCAGCGCACCGAGGTGGCGGTGTGGCAACAGAAGCCCTCGTTCTCCAGCAACTCGGCCAGTTCCAGCAGGGCCTCTTCCTCGTCGTCCACCAGCAGGATCTGTTGACGCAAGGAAGAGGTCGGCATGGTCGGCTCCAGGCAGTGGGACTACACGTCATGCAGGTGCTGCGGTCACTGGGTGATCGCGGTCTTGATGGTGGTCATGATGGCCGATACCTCGGTCGAGATCGGCGTGACGAAGCCGGCCAGCACCACCGCCACCATGGCCGCGATCACGGCGTATTCGATACCGGAGGCGCCGTCCTTGCGCTGGAGGAAAGCCCTTACATGGATGAGGATCTGTTGCAGCAGCATGGCACTACTCCTTGCGCTCGATGGGCGCCGGTCGGCGGGGCTTGATAAGTGATACCCCTTTGCCATCAGAGCATTGCCAAGCTGTGGCGACCTGCAAATGTAAGAAGGCATTAATCCAAAAGTATTGGTTGTAATTGGCGATGCTAAGTTTTTGTTTTGCCGACGCGTCAATTTCATGGCTCTAAAAATGCGGTGCAGGTAATGGCGAAAGAT